>JAABTO010000036.1 GCA_011389835.1 Desulfotignum sp.
GAATCGTTGTATTCGCGGGGCTGTCTCACATCCAGGATGGTGATGTCACCTGGATCATGATCGGCCATCATCTCCTGAGTTTCATCCACATTTTTGGATTTGACCGGCGTCAAAAACTGCAACCATTTCATGCGCACTCTCCTTTTTTCATTTGACAGGTCCTGCCGACACCGCGTAAAGCAGGCGGCTGCCGGAAGTCAACCCCAGCAGGTCCGCTGCTTCGCCATCATACATGGCCCCGATGCCGCAGCATCCCATTCCCAGCTCCTGGGCTGCCATATAGACCCGGTGACCGATCCTTCCGGCATGCATCATTACATACCGGTATCCTCTGGCACCCAGGGCCGCTTCCACTGCCCCCAGGTCTGCAGCCATCAGAAAATTCACGGCGGCCCGGCCGATCCATGACTGGTCCAGACAGACCCGGGCCAGGTCCCCGGCCAGATGTCCAGTTTTGAGCCTGGTCAGACCGGCCCCATCCCGGGATATCACATACAGCCCGGGGGTCAGCCCCTGCATGTTCTGGCTGATCATGGCCGTCACGACAAACGACGCAGCCGCCGATCCGGTTTCATCCGGATCATGGTCAATGAACATTTTGTTGAACACACGGTTTAATAAAGCAGACCAGACCGGTGCCGGCAGTTCCCGGGTCACAAAATTGCGGCGGGACCTGCGGCCGGTTACGGCACGCTCAAAAGCTACGGCCGGAAACCGTCCCGGGACGGGCACAGGCCGCTGTTGTTCCGGGGTTCCGGAAAAAACCGGAGGAATATTTTTTACGGGGGGGGTTGCAGCAATCGGGGTCCCTGTCTGATATGCCTGTGACAAAATGTCATAGACCACCGGATCTCTCGAGGTCGGGGTGTCAACAGCCGGCTGAAACGCAATTGAATCCGGCAAAGGTGCCGCACCGGTCCCGGAACCCAGAAACACACATGCCAGTGGCACTTCCAGACCCGCATCCAGATCCAGGGCCTGCACCAGGCCATGATCATCGAAATCGTAACAGATCCGCGCCTGAACACCAGTGGCCCGGGATGCCTGTACAACCGCCTCGGCCAGGTGGCCGGCATCCAGCAGCAGATATCTGAACGCCCGTTCCCGATATTTCCAGGCAGAATGGTAAAAGATGCCGGTGATGACCATGCAGGCGTCTGCCGCGGCGCAACCTGGAAAAACAATGGTCTGATCCAGGGGCCGGGGGTTGATTCTGCCCAGAAACCCCTGAACCGTATCACAATAATACAAACCTGTCTCGATATCGTCGGTTTTCTGAACCGACAGATACAGTTGACCGGGATACAGCCCGCCTGCCGAAGGAACACTCCGGAACAGAATGCCCCGGCTCCGGTCCGCCAGGGTCACCCCGTAGGACAGACTCAGAATACGGGAAACGGTTTCCAGGCCCACCGGTTCATTTCCGGTCACCTGATCGCTCATCGCGCTGCCTACCGTGTCTTTCAAACCGCCGACAGCCAAATTTTCGCCCCGGTCCTTCCGGGAGGTGCTGTTTTCCTGTTTCAGTAAAATCCGGCGCTGATATTCATAGGTCTTGAAAGGGGCCGGATATCTGGAAAAATCCAATGAGTGGGGAGAAATCCGGTGCCGGACATGGCTGGTCAGATCATGGTACCGGACTGCAGACACCGGAGGATCAGGTGTTGTCCGGCCCATCATCCTCCTGGACATCCGCCTCCAGCTTCGCCATGCACTCATGGCATTCCATCTCGATATTGGGCACATCCCCGTATCTTTTTTTGATCTCCTCTTCGGACAGCGCGGCGGTGCCGGTACATCCGCACCGGGGACAAGATGTGGTGATTCTGTATTTTTTGCCCATTTTTCCTCCTTCAGCTTTTGCCCGAAATTCTCGGGTCATTGGGTGTCCCCGCGCAATCAGGTGTATAGCAGGAATTGTCCACAAACGAACAATCCTTTTTACAGCTCGGGCATTTTTCGGGCGGGGTGTCCGCCTCCAGGTTGTATCCGCATTGATCACAAATCCAGCTGGTCATAACAGCCTCCTTACATGGTTTGGGTGTGTGTTTGTTCTATCGCCAGCATATAGTTTCAATCAATAAATTTAAACTTTCAAAAAGTATGCCGGGGAATCTCTTTTCAATCTAAAATCAAAGCTCTTTTTATTCAAAATATCACAATACCGGCAATCGTCAAATACAAATATCCGGAATATCCTGGGGAGATTATATGTAAAGCGGTATGGAACCCTTTGTCCTGACTCCGGAGTTTCTTGACATCACAGGGAGTTATGCCATATATACTTATGGCATTTATATAATGATATTGTCTGACCCGGGGTAGAACGAGCCCTTTAAAAAAACGTACCGAACAATAAAACCATTTAACCTGTAATCCTGAAAGGAGAAACATCATGGGACTTAAAGAAGAACTGGAAGAAAAAGCTGAAGAGTGTGACGCGCCGGAAGAGTATATCGAGGTCGCCAAAGAGATCGTGGAAGGTTTAGATGACAAGGAGTGGGCCGCCGAACTCCTCGAGGAGGGGGCGGAATGGGCTGAGACCTGGGAAGATACGGTTACCTATGCCAAGGCCTGTCTGGATATCCTGAAAGACGAAGAAGCGGCTGCCACCCATCTGGATGCCGGAAAAAACCTGTGCACCTCTGTCGAGGATTTCCTGGGGCTGGCAGCCGCAGCCCTGGAGATGGGACAGAAAGAGGCAGCCACGGAAATCTATAACGCCGCCGGCACCAAATGCGTGAAAACCTCGGATTTCCTCGAGCTGAGCAAGAGTATTTCCGAGGTGCTCAATGATGCGGAACTGGCGGAAAAAACCGTTGAAAAAGCCTTTGCCAAATGCACGAAGACCGAGGATTTTGTGGTGTTTGCCAAATCAGTGCTGGACATGTTCGAAGACAAGGACCGGGCCAAAGCGGTCTATGCCAGTGCCATGGAAAAGGCATCCAAAGCCGAGGATTTCGACATCCTGGCTGCGGGGGCGGTCAAGGACTTAGGGGACAAGGCCCTGGCCCGGCAGATCTATGAAAAAGCCCTGGCTTCGCTGGAATCAGGCAATGAGCTGCTCAAGTTCGCCAGAACCGTCAACGAAAAACTGGATGACCCCGAGTTTGTCAAGTCGATCTTTAAAAAAGCGGAATCGGTTTACACGGAATTTTCCGATTATCTGAAGCTGGGCAAAGAAGCGTTTGAAGTGACCGGAGACGCGGCATTCGCTTCCGGAATTTTCCAGACCGCCGCCGCCACCAACCCCGCCTGCGGCCAGCTGGTGGACCTGGCAACGGCCATGGCCAAAGACCTCAATGACAAAGAGGCGGCAGTGAAGGTTCTCAAGCAGGCCCAGTCCGCCGTGAAAAGCAACGCGGATTTCATCAAGACCGCCAAGGCCATCAAGGAGATCGTCACCGATGACAAGGAATGGACTGATGCCATCGCTTTTCAGCTGGAAAAACGCGAAGAGTTCAAGGACCTGTATGCGGATTTCATCAACCGGGAACAGGAAACCAAGACCTGTGCGACCAAACGGGCCCTGGCCCATGAAATTGTGGAAAAAACCGGGGACACCTATTACGGGGCCAAGATCTACCGCCAGGCCCAGGCACTGACCCGCAATTTCAACGATTTTGTCAAACTGGGGGTGTGCATTCATGAAGACCTGAATGACACCGAATGGGTCAAGGAGATCTTTACCTCTCTTCTGGACAAATGTGTCACCCTGGCTTACTACGATGAACTGACCGATGCCATCGCCGACACCCTCAAAGACGATGCCTGGATCAAGGAGATCTACAAAAACGTTGAGGCACAGAGTACCGGCATCAGCGATCAGGTGAGGCTGGCGGCTGTTGTTGCAGAAAAGCTCAATGACAGGGACTGGGCCAAAAACCTGCTGGCAGCGGCGGAAGAAAACTGCCGGACACCCTATGATCTCACCTTTGTCGGCGGGGCGTACCTCAGACTTCTGGACGACCAGGACAAAGCGATCGCCCTGTTTGAGGCGGCGGAAGCCCAGTGCACGGATCAGGCATCCTATGCCGGACTGATCAACCTGATACACGGCCAGGCCCGGGACAATTCCTATCTGACCCGGATTCTGTTGTCTGCCCAGAAAAAACTGACCGGTTTCGATGATCTGCTGTTTCTGGCGGAAACCGCCTGCACCCGGGCGGCGGATACCCAGCTGGCATCCCGCATCTACGCCCGGGCTGAAGAAAAGGCAGCCGACAACCGGCAGCTGTCCCGGCTGGCCACCAGCCTGAATCAGCTGATGAAAGATACGGCCCGGGCCTCCGGCGTGTTGCGGAAAATTGCCTGATGGTTCGTTTCCGGCACTGGATGACCCCACCGGGATGACGCCATGATGACCCGCAAACTCAAATGGCCTCTCATCCCGGTGGTGATTCTGGGGGTGTATTTTTTTCGATACACCGGTGGTCTGATCAAAAAGGCCCGGGACTACAAGGCAAACAATCCTGGGCCGCATTGCCCTGATCCGGCTGTTTCTGACTGAAAGCAGCCGGATGCACCGAAGAGGCATTGTGATGCAGCCGTAAGTTACCCTGTCATGAAAAAATAGGTTGCCACCCCGGCGATGGCCAGCCAGATATTGGTGATATTGCTCACGGTAATATTGAGTACGGCGGCCAGATATTTGCCCCGGCTCAACAGGGCCAGACAGCTTTTAAACTCCGGCCAGCTCGACAGGGTGGCCAGCACGAAAAAACCGATCACCCCTTTGGGGGCATGACTTTGTTCAGAGGCGAAACTTACCACCGGGTCGAGAAAATATCCGGCAGAAATCAACACAATGACCGCTGGAATGATGGACCATCTTGCAATGACCACATCTTCGAGCGATTGTTCCGCCGTCTCCGGGGGCCGTTTGAAAAACAATATCCCGGTAATGACCAGTCCTGCCGCCATCCAGTAAATATGGTGCGTCATGGAGATGGTATAAAACGAGACCGCAAGCCCTGCCGTCAGCACAATACATGTCAGACTGTACTGCCAGTTTGTTTTCATAGCTTTTGAAAACACCCGGCATACCAGGGCGGCTGAAATCAGCAGGACCGGGTTCATGAAATTCGATCCCAGCGGCGTGCTTGCGGCAAACAGCACATCCCCCACCACCAGACCGACAACCAGGCAGACCAGCTCGGGGCCGTTGGTGATGAACCCGGTGATCGTACCCAGGCCTCTGACCTTTTTGAGGGTCTCTATGATGACCTCAATGGACAATCCGATCATAATCATCACCAGGACCACGCCCCCGGCCGCTATGAATGACAGATTCAAATCACCGTTGAACAGCACGGCGCAGGCACAGAAAAACACCACGACCAGTATCCAGCAGATCATGTCGATCCGGCCGATGGAATTGACCAGAAACTGTTTCACATCACCCCTCCCGAAAAAACCGGAGGCATTTTTTCAGTACCGTCTTTTTCACAGATCGTTTCTCACAGCGGTGCCGTCCGGGTTTTGAGCCATGCGGCAGCCCGGGCCGGCAGATGGGGTGTAATCCGATCAAACACCTGCTGATGGTACCGATCGATCCAGGCCCTTTCCGCATCCGTGAGCAGATGCTTATCAATCAGCTCACGTTCAAAATGACACAAGGTCAGGTTCTCAAATGTCAGAAACCGGCCGAATTCGGTATGGCGCGCCTCGGTCACGAGCACCATGTTTTCCAGGCGGATACCGTATTCGCCATCCCGGTAAAGCCCGGGTTCGTTGGTCATGAGCATCCCTTTTTCCAGGGCCGTATCCACCGGATGGGGGCTGATGCGGGCCGGTCCTTCATGGACGCACAGGAAAAACCCCACCCCGTGACCGGTGCCGTGGCCGAAATTCATGCCGTTTTGCCATAGATACTGCCGGGCCAGGGTATCGATCTGAAATCCCCGGGTTCCTTCGGGAAAACAGGCCGTGGCCACTGAAATATGGCCCTTGAGCACCAGGGTGTAGTCTCTGATCTGCTGCAGGGTGGGTTCCCCCAGACACAGGGTGCGGGTGATGTCGGTGGTGCCGGTCAGGTAATTACCTCCGGAATCGGTGAGAAACATACCGGCATTATCAAGGCGGGCATCGGTCTCAGCGGTGGCGGAATAATGACACATGGCGGAATGCGGGCCATATGCCATGATCGGGTCGAAACTGTTTTCCACAAAATCGGGCTGGGCCGCCCGCAGGTCAAACAATTTCTGTGCGGCACTGATTTCGGTCACCGGATCTTTAGGGTCCCGCTTTGACAGCCAGTGCAGAAACCCGACGACGGCGATGCCGTCCTTGACGGCCGTATCCCTCAGATGCCCGATCTGAACCTCGTTTTTCACCGCCTTGAGCCGGGCTGCCGGGCTTGGTTTCTCAATGATCCGGCAGGCGGGATTGACAGCGGATGACAGGCCGGCGGCGGTCATGTCCGGATCCAGCAGCATGCGGGCGGAGTCCGGCACCCGGGCCAGGGCGGTGTCGATGTCCGTGTACCCGGACAGCCCCACGCCGTCTGCGGCCAGGATCTCGGCCAGCTTGCTGTCCACCTTGTCCGGGTGGATGAACAGCCGGACAAGGTCTTTGGTCACCAGGGCGAAGGCAATGTTCACCGGGATGTTGGGGATATCCGATCCCCTCAGATTGAAGGTCCAGGCAATGTCCTCCAGCCCGGTCATCACATGACAGTCCGCCCCGGCCCGGTCCATGGCGTCCCGGATTTTCCCGATCTTGTCAGCCCGGGACTCGCCGGCAAAACGCATATCAAATTCCCAGGCCTTTGTAACGGGCATGGGAGGGCGGTCCTGCCAGAGGCTGCCCACCAGATCCAGATCCGTGCGTAACCGGATGCCACGCACATCCCACAGTTGACGGTATGTTTTTTCCTGGTTCCGGGAAATGACCCGGCCGTCAATGGCCACCTCATCTCCGGAAGACAGATGATCAAAAATCCAGTAATGACATTCAGGCACCCCTTTTTCCCCGGATCTGAACAGCTCGAACTCAGATCCTTTCAGCTGGGCGCCGGCCTGAAGCCAGTATCTGAAGTCGGTCCACAGAATAGCCTTTGTCCGGGTGACCACGGCCACGCCGGCGGAACCGGTGAATCCGGTGAGCCAGGCCCGTGCCTGCCAGTGGGCTGTGACATATTCACTCTGGTGAGGGTCGGCAGCAGGTACCACCACAGCGGCAATCTGCCGCACCGCCATCTCCTGCCGCAAGGCCGCCAGTTTTTCATCGGTTTTCACAAAAATCCTTTCTTGGTCGCTTGTTTGCTCATGTATCCGTAGCTGCCATGACATACACTGTTTGAAGCGGTTTCTCAATCTTTTTTCAGAAAGCCCCATGCCGTTGATGGGTACTGGGTAACAGGGGCAGCCCACAGCGGGAGTCACTTGTACAGCGGAGCCCCCGGTGAAGGTGACTTGCTGACGGACTGTCGGAGCCCACAAGGATTCCAGGCCGGCAGCAAGGCACCTCCGCCGGGGGCGGCCTGCTACAATCGGATTTGAACTTTGGGTTGACAAGTCGAATGGAGTATGTTTTCTGACCAGAAACCGACCATTTTTTCGACAAACAGATACACATGGATATGGCTTTTAGAACAACCCAATACATGCAAAAGAGTTGAAGGAGACCCCCCATTCTGATGAACCCTTTTTTCGATACGATTGTGGACCGGACCGGCACCCATTCCATGAAATGGGAAAAATACGAAGGCACCGATATCTTGCCCATGTGGGTGGCGGATATGGATTTCAAAGCGCCGCCGCCGGTACTGGCCGCTCTGAAACAGGTCATCGATCACGGGGTGCTCGGATACACCCGGGCGCCCGGTTCTCTGAACCAGATCGTTGTAAAACGGTTGAAGGCGCTTTATCAATGGGACATCGAACCGGACTGGCTGGTGTGGATTCCCGGCGTGGTGTCCGGGTTGAATGTGGTGTGCCGGGCCTTTGGAAACAAAGACCAGACCATTGTCACCACCACCCCCATTTATCCGCCGTTTCTGTCCGTATCAGACCATTGCGGCAAACCATTGACCACCCTTCCCATGATCCGGAAATCCGGCCGGACCACCCTGGATTTCGAAGCCCTGGAAAACGCATTCAGCAAACACCCGGGCGTATTTTTGTTCTGCTCCCCTTACAACCCGTGCGGCACCCTGTTCACCGAAGCGGAACTCCGGCAATTGGCCGATTTGTGTGAAACATATGACGTTCTTTTGTGCAGCGATGAAATCCACAGCGATTTCGTGCTGGACCCGGAAAACCGTCACATTCCCACCGCCACTGTTTCAGAGACAGCGGCCCGGCGGACCATCACTTTGATGGCCCCGTCCAAAACCTATAATATTCCCGGACTGGGATGTGCGTTTGCCGTGATTCCAAATCCGGACCTGCGGGCGCGTTTCACGGCGGGCTGCAAAGGGATCGTTCCCACGGTGAACCTGATGGGATTTGCTGCGGCAACAGCGGCATATACCGCATGCGATGACTGGCTGAAACAGCTCATTGTCTATCTGGCTGAAAACAGAAACCAGGTGATGAAACAGATCAATGCCCTGCCCGGATGCCGGCTCGATTTCATTGCGGCCACATATCTGGCCTGGATCGATGTCCGGGAAACCGGACTGAGCGATCCGGTCCGTTTCTTTGAACAGGGCGGGGTCGGGTTGTCCGACGGTTCTTTTTTCGGATCTCCCGGATTTGTCCGGCTCAATTTCGGGTGTTCTGCCGCTGTCCTGGAAAAAGGCTTAGACAGAATGGCACTGGCATTGAAAAGACGATCCAGCTGAATTTTTTCTTGACTTAACACCTTCATATTTCTATAGTTATGCAATTTTCAAACTGAAGATGCAGGTTTCGTACAAAATTTAAGCTTAACCTAAACAAAGGGAGTAGAAAATGAACACTTTTTTGAAGAGCCTCACCGTTGGGGTATTGTCCATGATGTTGTTTGCCGCACCCGGTTTTGCCAGTGACACGATCAAAGTCGCCAATGCCGGCGCGCTTTCTGGAGACCTGGCCCCCTATGGCATTTCCGCCCTCAGAGGCGTTGAAATGGCGGTCGAAGACATCAATGAACAAGGTGGTATCCTGGGCAAGAAAGTCGAACTGATGCTGGGAGATGATGTGTGTAAACCGGAAGTGGCGGTCAACGTGGCCACCAAACTGGTATCTGACGGGGCTCAGATGATTGTGGGCCATGTCTGCTCCGGTGCCACCATTGCTGCAAACAAAATTTACAAAGATGCCGGTATTATCCTGATTTCCAGTTCTGCCACCAATGACGATCTGACCCTGACCGGCGAGCATCCCAATTTCTTCAGGACCATTTCCAATGACGGTGCCCAGGCCGCACTGATGACCGATTTTGCAAAAAATGAGCTCAAGGTCAAAAAAGTGGCCCTGATCCATGACAAAGGCGACTATGGTAAAGGGCAGATGGAACTGGCCAGAAACGCTTTCGAAAAAATGGGCGATGTGGACATTGTCCTGTTTGAAGGGGTGACCACCGGCGCTATGGACTACTCAGCCATTGTCTCTAAAATCAAACGCTCCGAAGCGGAACTCGTCATGTGGGGCGGGTATCATTCCGATGCGTCCAAAATCATCCAGTTGATAAAAAAGAAACGCGTGGATACGCTTTTCATGGGTGCGGACGGTATCTATGGGGACAACCTGCCCAACCTGGCCGGCGAATTTGCCGAAGGCGTCTATGCCACCGGCCCCAACGACACCTCTTCCAACCCCAAGCACCAGGCATTGACCAAAGGCCACCAGGAAAAATACGGGGAAGATCCCGGCACTTTTTTCATTACCGGTTACACGTGCATGCAGGCCCTGGCAGCCGCCGCTGAAAAAGCCGGCACACTGGAATATGAAGCCATGCGGGCCGCCATGTTCGACATCACGGTGGATTCTCCCATGGGTCCCATCGGATTTGACAAAAACGGCGACATTGTCGGCGCGGGTTTTTCCGTATACCGCGTGATTGACGGAAAATACCAGCAGGTCAACTAACGGTTCATACCTTTGAAAAACAGGAGCCGAATCCCGAAGGATTTGTGCTCCTGTTTTTTACCCGCAGGTTTGCCTTAAACCAAAGACGTTCAGGATAAAACATCATGCGTTGGATTAGTATATTGCTGGGTCTGTCCGGCACCGGGGCAGTGGGCTTTTTTGCTGTCCGGGAAATTATCATGTACCCCATGTATTTTTTTGAGCTGGTCCTGGGCGGCTTGACCCGCGGCAGTATTTACGCCCTGATCGCCCTGGGATACACCATGGTGTACGGCATCATTCAGCTGATCAATTTCGCCCATGGGGAAATCTACATGATCGGTGCCATGACCGCTTTGATCGTGGCCACGGTTCTGGGAATGTGGGGGTGGAACACGGCGGTGATCGTCATTCTGGCGTTTGTGTTTGCCATTGTCTATTCCTGTGCCTATGGGTTTACCGTGGAAAAAATCGCCTACAAACCGTTGCGAAACGCACCACGTCTGTCCGCGTTGATATCGGCCATCGGCATGAGCCTGTTTCTGCAAAACTACGTAATGCTGGCCCAGACCCCGGACTATCTGCCTTTCGAGAGCCTGATACCGGATTTTCAATTCTGGGAGCCCTTTGCCCACATCATCACGTCCGTGGAAATCACCATCATTATCACCACGGTGATCGTCATGATCCTGCTGGGACTGCTCATCAAATTCACCCGGATCGGCAAAGCCATGCGGGCCACGGCCCAGGACAAGGTCATGGCGGCCCTGCTGGGAATCAATGTCAACAACGTTATCTCCGCCACATTTGTGGTGGGCTCTGCCACGGCAGCCATCGGCGGGGTGCTCATTGCCTGCCATGTGGGCCAGATCAATTTCTATATCGGATTTCTGGCCGGGCTCAAAGCCTTTATCGCAGCTGTTTTGGGCGGGATCGGCTCCATTCCGGGGGCCGTGCTGGGATCGCTGGTCCTGGGGATTTCGGAAAGCTTTTTTACCGGGTATTTCTGGAGCGAATACGAGGATGTGTTCGCGTTTGCCATCCTGGTACTGATTTTGATATTCCGGCCGTCCGGAATCCTGGGCCGCCACGATACCCAGAAAGTGTAATTTGGATTCAGGTGACAACTTATGCCGATTAAACAACAGCTCAAACAATCTTTGATCATCGCCTTCTGGTTCATGATCCTGACCTTTCCCATCATGGTGATCAAGGTCAACACGATTCAGAACATCATTGTTTTCAGATGGTTCAACCTGCTATGGGTAGGCATTCTCACCTTTTTTGCCTCTCTGGTGTGGAACTATTTTCTGCGGCGTACTGAAGCCGGCAAGAAGAAGGATTTTGAGGATGACACCCCCCTGATCCACCGGCTTCTGCAAAATGACCGTTTCCGCAGACCGTTTCTCGGACTGGTGGCTGCCTTTTTCATTGCCTACCCGTTTATTTTCCCCATGTATCACACCTCCATCATGATATCGGCCCTGGTGTATGTCATGCTGGGACTCGGGCTCAACATCGTGGTGGGATTGGCCGGCCTTCTGGACCTTGGGTATGTGGCGTTCTATGCCGTGGGGGCCTATGCCTACGCCCTGCTGAACCTGCATTTCGGGCTCAGTTTCTGGGTGGTGCTGCCCTTGTCCGCTTTGCTGGGCACCTTGTTCGGTGTGCTGCTGGGATATCCTGTGCTGCGACTCAGAGGGGATTACCTGGCCATCGTGACCCTGGGGTTCGGTGAAATCATCCGGATCGTTCTGGAAAACTGGGATGAATTTTCAAACGGTCCCCGGGGCATCGCTGATATTCCGGCCCCCACTTTTTTCGGGCATCAGTTCAATCAGGATAATACCATGATCTACATATATTTCATTGTGATCGCCCTGGTGCTCATGACCATCTTTTTTGTCCACCGTCTGGAAAACTCCAAAATCGGGCGGGCCTGGATCGCTCTGCGTGATGATGAGATCGCGTGCCAGGCCATGGGAATCGACAAATTCAAGACCAAACTCACTGCGTTTGCCTTAGGTGCCACCTGGGCCGCCATGGGCGGGGTGATCTTTGCCGCCAAAACCTCTTATATCAACCCCATGTCCTTTACCATCTGGGAGTCCATCACCATCTTGTGCGTGGTGGTCATCGGCGGCATGGGCTCGGCCATCGGTGTCATTGCCGGGGCCCTGGTGCTGATTCTTCTGCCGGAATACCTGCGGGCCGTGGCGGAATACCGGATGCTGGTGTTCGGGGCGCTTCAGGTCATCGTCATGGTATTCAAGCCGGACGGGCTGATCAAAAGCGTTCGAAAAGTCTATACGTTTAAAACATCACAGGAACCCCAGCAGGAAAAAATAGCCCATGGAACCCATACTTAACGTCAAGAATCTGACCATGAAATTCGGGGGTCTCAAGGCCCTGGATGATGTGAGCATTGCCATTGAAAAAGGGCAGATTGCCGCCCTCATCGGTCCCAACGGTGCCGGAAAAACCACGTTCTTCAACTGTATCACCGGGATCTATGACCCCTCTATGGGTGATGTACAGATCACCCCGCCCGGGAAATCCACCCAGAGCCTGCGGGGACTCAAGCCCAACTATGTCACGGAAAGAGGTGTTGCCAGGACCTTTCAGAACATTCGGCTGTTCCATGGCATGACCGTGCTGGAAAACGTGATGATCGGCCGGCACTGCCGCCTGTCTTCCGGTATCATCAAGGCCATGCTCAGACCGCCCAGCCAGCGGGAAGAAGAGAAAAAAGCGGTGTATGACAGCTATGAAATCCTGGAAAAAATCGGTCTGGACAAGTATGTGAACGAAATGGCGGTGAACCTGTCTTACGGGGCCCAGCGCCGTCTGGAAATCGCCCGGGCCATGGCCACGGAGCCTTTTCTACTCCTGCTGGATGAACCGGCAGCCGGCATGAATCCAAAGGAAACCAAGGAACTGGATGATCTGATTCTCTGGCTGCGGGACAATGAAAACCTGACCATTCTGCTGATCGAGCATGACATGAAACTGGTCATGAGCCTGTCCGACCGGATTCATGTGGTGGATTACGGCAAAAAAATCGCCGAAGGCAACCCGCAGGAAATCAAGGCCAACCCCGAAGTCATCAAAGCCTATCTGGGAGAAGAATCCGACGATGCTTAAACTCACCAACATCCACACCTATTACGGCAATATTCATGCCCTCAAAGGCATTGACATCGAAGTGGCGGAAGGGGAGGTGATTTCCCTGATCGGTGCCAACGGCGCCGGAAAATCCACCACCCTGATGACGACCTGCGGAATTGTATCCCCCAAAAAAGGCACCATTGAACTCAATGGCGAAGATATCACCTATCTGCCGCCTGATGCCCTTGTCAAAAAAGGGATCTGTCAGGTGCCGGAAGGCCGGCGCATATTCCCCTATCTCACCGTGGCCGAGAATCTGGATATGGGTGCGTTTCTGCGCAATGACAAGGATAAGATCAAACAGGACCTGGATTATGTGTATGAGCTGTTTCCGATCCTGGCCAACCGGCGGAACCAGGCAGGGGGCACATTGAGCGGGGGGGAACAGCAGATGCTGGCCATCTCCCGGGCCCTGATGTCCCGGCCCAAGATACTGCTGCTGGATGAGCCGTCCCTGGGCCTGGCCCCCATTGTGGTCAAGCAGATCTTTTCCATCATTGAAAAAATCAACCAGGAAAGCAGAACCACCATCTTCATCGTGGAGCAGAATGCCAATCTGGCCTTGAAAGCAGCCCACCGGGGATATGTCATGGAAACCGGACGGATCACCATGACAGATACCGGTAAAAACCTGCTGGCCAACGAAGATGTCAAAAAAGCCTATCTGGGAATTTAGGGTTGCAGGTCTTTTTTCAGGTTGATGAATTCACTGCGCTTGAATCCGAGTTTCTTGAAAAAGGACAGCACATCGATGGAATCCCACATCACGGACGAATAGATGGATTCCACCTGTTTGTCTCTGTAAATCTCACAGACCCGGTTGGCAAGCGCCAGTCCGATGCCCTGACCCATGTAATCCGGATGCACGCCGATGGCCATGATCCAGGCGCTTTTCCGAATACCGAACCCCGCATACAGGGTGGTGGAGATCATGTATCCCACCACTTTTTTGTTCAATTCCGCCACCAGGCTGGCAGTGCCGTTGCCGTCCAATGCCTGCTGCTTCACCAGCTTGAGAAAATCGACATTGGCATCCTGCGGAGAAATGGCCGCACGAATATTTTCTATTGCCTGGGCATCCTCCAGGCGAATTTCTCTGATGATCGGTTCTTCCAAAGTGCTCTCCCCCTCCCGATTATTCGACTTTGATAATTTTGACAGTATGTCCCACCCAGTTGGGCGGCAGGTAGATCCTGCCACTGTTGCCTGAAGATTTCACCTCTTTTTCAATCATCTCCTCCCCGTACACCTCAAACTTGACCCTGGCCTGGGGGGTCGCTTTGAGATCTTCCGATTTCAGGGGGCTTTCCACTTCTTGATTTTTATCCGTCATTTAATTTCCCGTTCCTGATGAAAAAAAATTCCCTGCCTGTCTTTCGATCACCATACCAGACGCGATGATTCTCATTCTGAAAAAGGGTCGACTTAATCGTCATTCAGTGACTGTATATTGTTTTTCTTTTTTTTTCAACTTCAACCGGTCAACCGGCCTGAAAAAAACCCAGGCAGCACGGCCAAAATTGAGCCGCACTGCCTGGGCACTTGTTCAGATCAAAAAAACGACCCTACAGCAGGGGATTATATACTGCGGTTTTCATAATGAGGTACCGGATGGCCAGATCTCCCGCCAGAACGGATGCCAGGCGCAGAAAGACCAGGAATCCGTTGGTATTGCCGCCCCACATGATCAATGTGAAAATCAGGGGCACCAGCACTGCCAGCACTCCGACGCCGATGAGGGTGATCCGTTTGAGATCTCCTTCCAGCATCTTCCGGATGGACATTTTGGCCACGTCGCTCATGTGCCAGGTTCCCCAGGCATACAGCCCGATACACAGAAAATAGATCAGAAAGAATGTGGCAGACCACACTTCCATACCGGAGACCATCGCGGAATTGCCGGAGAGGACGAATACAAACTGAAGCAGCTGTTGTCCCACCCAGATGCCGGATATCAGGGACAACGGCAGCACAATGGTGGAACTCCAGGCAGGCAGGGCCCGGATCACGTTCATGGTGGCAAAGCCGTGGGAAATGATCAGCAGACACAAGATGCCCATAATGAAATTGAACACCATGTTGAACCCGCCCGGGATGATGATCTGCAAAAAGCCGAGCACGGCAAAAACGCCGATGATCCAGATGCCCCGGGACAGTTCCGACGTATTGGGGCGCATGAGCATACGCCATGCCCGTTTGGGGTTGCCCAGATACAGCATATGGATGATCCCGCCCAGTACCAGGGTGATCAGCCAGCCGATCACAATCCCGGGACGGAAGCTGTAAAACAGGGACATGAAATACATGCCGGCCCCGATTTCAGAGAAAAAGAAGGCCAGCCACAGAAAAACGCCTTTGTCATCGATCCACTGCCGCTGGCGGGTCGGACTGATCATCCACTCATAGGGTTTGATCCCGGAGCCATCGGACGGAAACATGGTTTCAACCAGATTTTGGTGATTGTCGTTCATGAATATACCCTCCTCAGTTACGCTTTATAAATCTTGACAGCGACCGCCGTTTCCATGTTACCGGCGACGGGATCAAAATATTTGAGTTTGGACGGCAGCAGTTTGCAGAAATTGGCGCCTTTGCCTTTGGCAATGGGCCGCCCGTCCGCCCACAATCCCCCCTGGCCGGCAATACCGATCACTTTGGGGCTCTGGGCTTCCATGGTCTTGACAATGCCTTTTTCCTTGACCCCGTATTTGTTTTCGATGCAGATGATGTCCCCGTCCTTGAATCCCCGCTCCTTTGCCATGGTGGTGTTCAAGGTAATGGTAAAGGTATAGGGGCACATTTTGGACACTTCATCCACATACGGGTTCTGGAACGTGGTGTTGTTGGTGTGCAGGATATCCCGGTAGGAGAACGCCAGCAGGTCGTATTCACTGTCCAGGTCTTTGTGGGATTCCGGCCAGAACCAGGTGGGCAACGGGGTATACTGGTCCAGATCCATTTCCAGTTTCTTGTAGTCGAACCCGGTTTCCTCGAAGATCTTTTCCAGGGCCCGCCGGTCATGGATCAGGTATTCCATGTACACCGGGCACCTTGAATCGATCTCCCACCGCCAGTAAACGTCTTCGATGGGTTTGTGCCAGGTGGCGTATCCCTGTTCTTCGATTTTTTCCTTGTCAGGCCCGTACACCCATCTGAGAACCCGTTCCCCGATCTCTTTCCAGGTCAGTTTTTCACCGGGCTTGATCTGCAGGTCCGGATCTTTGATGCCGTAATAATCGTTGAGCTTGGCGTTGAACTTGTCCAGCACGCCCACCCGGTGGGCCACCTCCAGATACACGTCCATGAAGAACCGGGATTCACCGATGGGTTTGGCCACGGGTTTCTGCAGATGCACATACCAGTCTTCATAAGAAGGCGATCCGGAAAAGAAGAACGCATCGATCTCCGAGGACCAGCAGTCTTTTTCCAGATAGGACACATCCGGCAGGATCAGGTCCCCGATGGCCTGGTCGGTCTCGTTGATCCACAAATCGTTCTGCACCACAAAGCAGTCCTTGAAATTCTTCACCGCCGTATCCCAGTCGGAATTGCTGATGACAAAGTTGGCGGAAATCCCGAAAATCATTTCCGGCTTGGATTTCATGCCCAGTTTTTCATGGATGTAATCCACCTCTTCCACGTAAGGAATATGGGACAGAGTACAGTGGGTCCATACATCCACGCATCCCATGTTGGTGGCGGGATAGGTGGGCGCATGCACCGGCCAGGGGTCATGGGAGTAGAAAACGGACGGAACGATCACCCCGTCGGTCCCTACGGTACAGGTCTGTTCATAATGCCCCCCCGGGTATGCCCGGCGGATGGCCGGCCATCCCAGGGTGCCGCCGGGAACGTCTTCAGCGCCTACCAGCTGCGCCATCAGATCGATGGCCGCCACCTGGTGGATTCCGTTGGTATGGCCCTGGGATCCCCGGAACGTGACCGAAGATACCGGCCGATAAGGAAAAGTCTTGCCTTCGATGGTGATGGTGGAGCCGATCTGAGCGTTGTCCACCCAGCCCTTGGCCACTTCCAGAATCTTGGCCGCCGGTACGGTGGAAATTTCAGCGGCCCATTCCACGGTAAACTGTTTCAGGTGTTCCTTGAACGGCACAAAGCAGGGACGGACTTTTTCCCCATTGTATTCGTATTCGCCGTCCAGCGCCAGATCTTCCCAGGCAGCCGATGTATCGTCATATTCTTTGATTTTGCCGTCTTTGGTATCATACACCAGCGGTTTGTCGCTTTTTTCATGGCGCATGTAGGTGCCGTCTTCTTTGATCAGGTAGACGAAATTGGTCTTGGCCTTGAGATACAGTATATCCATTTCACCGCGGATGTTCACGATATAGTTGGCAATGGCAAGCCCCACGGCCGCATCCGTACCCGGCAGAATGGCCAGCCATTCCGTGGCCTTGCCCCCGGCAAAATTGCCCATGGGATCGAACACGATCTCCTTGATGCCCCTTCGCACGGCATCGGCCCGCAGCCTTGCATTGGTCATGGCCGAGTGTCCGGAACCGGTACCCTTGCTCGATCCCCATTTCAACACATACTTGGTGTACCGCCAGTCCGGGGCGATGGACCAGGCCCCGTGAATCAGGCCCCCCAGCATGTGACAGGCATTGCCGCAGTGCAGGCTGCCGCCGCCGATGATAAAATTGCCGTTGTTTTTGACGCCGAACGCCTGGGCATAAAAATAGGGATGGTTGTGCGGACCGTCCGACGCCCGCATGGTCTGATTGGTGAACAGAATCTTGTTGGGATCATCTTCCATGATCTTTTTCATCTTGGTGGTGATGATGTCATAGGCTTCTTCCCATTCAATCTCTTTCCACTTGGGATCCACACCGATCCCTTTTTCCGGATTGGTCCGCAGCATCGGTTTTTTGATCCGGTTGGGGTCATGGTAGTACATGAGACCGGCCACCCCTTTGCCGCACAGACCGGCATTGGTACCGCCCATGGTGGTCTCTTTGATGCCCTCGATTTTCACCGGCACCCCGTTCACCACCCGCACTTTGGCTCCGCATCCGCAATAGCAGACGCCACAGGTGGTATTTACCCATTTGTCTTCCCAAATTTCATCTGTCTTATAGGTCATATTGCCTCCTGTTTAATCGATATAGTAAACGGCGGGTTCAGTGCCGAATTCTTTTCTGAGTTGTTTGCCTTTCTTCTCCATGATCAACCGGTTGATCTCGCTGTTGGGATCATCCAGATCTCCAAACACCCGGGCACCTACCGGACAGATATTGACACAGGCGGGCGTTGCGTCTTCATCCTTGCCCGGGGTCAGGCCTTTTTTCATGCCATCATCGATCCGTTCCGAACAAAAATTGCATTTAATCACCGTCCCGAGTGTAAAGGGATACAGTTTTTCACCGATAACTTCCATCTCGGTCTTGCCCTGGCCCGGGAAATATTCCTGGTTTTTGGCTTTTTCGTCATAGTAGGTCCGCTGCTGATACGGACACGCGATCATACAGGCCCGGCATCCCACGCATTTGCTCTCGTCGATGGCCACGATCCCGTCTTCTCGGACATAAGTGGCACCCGTGGGGCATGCCTCCACACAGGCCGCGTCCTCGCAATGGTTGCACAGGATCGGATAAATCAGCTTGGACGAGGTGGGAAACTTGCCGGTTTCCCCGATCAGCACCCGGTTAAAGAACACCCCGGGGGGCAGAAAATGTTCTTCCTTGCACGCGATGGTGCATCCCCAGCAGGCAATACACCGTTTTACATCGATTACCATTCCCCATCTAGGCATAGCAGCTCCTTTTTGTCTTTATTTTATTATTTTGCTTCTGGTATTGATCCTGTTTCACGCTGCCTAAAGATCAACCGTCGCTACCTCTTCAAACCCTCTTTTTGCACACACCTTGTTGGCATCCAGTTTTTTGCCGGAAAAAAAATCCGCCAATGCCTCCAGCACCGGTTCGATATCCAGCAGCCCCGACATTTTTGCAAACGCACCTACCACCACAGTATTGGGAATGGGCAGTCCGATCTCCTCCAGGGCGATGCCGTTGGCATCCACCACGGCCAGTTTTCTCAGATTCTCGTGCCGGATATCGCCTGAATTCTTTTTGTCGTTGAGCAGCAGCATGCCGCCGGGCAACAGCCCGTCAAACACGGCGGAAGAATGTTTCTGGGACGGATCCAGCACCACCAGGATATTGGGATTGTAGATCTGGGTTTTCTCTTTCACGGGTCTATCGGAAAACCGGCCGAATGCCGTCACCGGTGCCCCGCGGCGCTCGAATCCGAACATGGGAAAGCTGGCGCCGAACTGCCCGGTTCTGACAAATGCATTGGCCAGAATCTTGGAGGTGGTGACCACCCCCTGCCCGCCCCTGCCATGGAATCTGACTTCACTCATCATAATTTTTCTCCTCCATCTTCCGCAGAAACCGGCAGCTGGCATTCCGCTTCCAGCACGCTCAGTCCGCCCAACAGGCAATATTCATATTCCACATCTTCCTGAAGGATTTTCATATCCTTTTCAGTCATATGGTTGAATTTTTTCATCATTTTGGTGTAACTGCTCACGGGTTTGGGCTTTTTGACGGTCTTGGTCATGCGGATTTTACCGTTTTCCGCCTCCCACAGCGGAAAATAATTAGATTTCACCGCCTGCCGGCAGATGTCGATCGTATCTGCCGGATCCGCCCCCCAGCCGGTGGGACAGGGCGCAAACACATGAAGAAAACAAAATCCCCGTTCTTTGGCTTTTTTTGCCTTGAGCAGTTTCTTGGCCAGATCCTCCAGGTCGCTGAGGGTGGCTGTGGCCGTATAAGGGATCTTGTTCATGGCCATTTTCAGACCCAGGTTCATGCGGCGCAGGTTTTTCCCCCTGTGCACGGTACCATAGGGGGTGGTGGTGGTGGTGGCCCCGTACGGGGTGGTACCGCTTTTCTGGATCCCGGTGTTCATATACCCTTCATTGTCATAGCAGATATAGATAAAGGGTTCATTGCGCTCGGCAGCCCCGGACAGGTTGCCGAATCCGATGTCGTTGGCTGTGCCGTCACCGTTGAAACAGACCACCGTGTTATCGATCCCGGCTTTTTTGTAGTAGCGCACCAGGCCCGTGGCATTGGCGGCAGCCCCGGTCATCAGGGTCCCGAAATAGGACAGGGTGTGCCAGGACTGCCTGTTCTGACCCAGCAGCACCGGGGCGGAACAGGACGGGGTCCCGGTAATGACGATGTCATTTCCCAGAACCCGGGGGATGAACCGCAGCAGCAGTTCCAAACCGCAGCCCGGACAGAATGCCACCCCTTTTGAAAACGGATCATCATGTTTCAGGTAATCCAGTACATTGGTCAGCCGGCCTTTCTTTTTCTCAGCCATGTTATTTCCCCCCCCTGTCTTTGTTGGCTTCCGGATACGACACCCAGGTCACTTCAGGGACATCTTTGCCGTCCGCCAGGTCCTGGGTCATCCGGATCATCTTTTCCACATTGGTTTTGGTAATATCGGTATTGGCGATGCCGTCGATGAAACTGACCAGTTTCGCGCCGCCCAGCCGGGTTTCAAACGCTTTGAGTTCCGTGTAAATGGGACCGCCGTCAAACCCGAACGCCAGGCTGCGGTCGACCACGCCGATGGCTTTTTTACCCTTAAGCGCCTTGACAAGGGCCTGATGGGGAAACGGACGGTACATGCGGATTTTCACCAGACCGATGCGATTTCCCTTATCCCGTTGCTCATCGATGACCGACTTGATGGTACCGCACATGGACCCGGACCCTAGCAGGACCATATCCGCATCCTCAGTCCGGTACTCCTCCAGCTGCCCGCCGTAGGACCGGCCGAAAATATCGGCAAACTCCTGGTCAATGGCATCGAATTTGGCTTTGGACCGCTCCATGGCCGTCACATGCTTGTGCCGCAGCTCCATGTAGCCGCCCAGAATGCCGTGGGTCCCGACCCCCAGTTTTTCCCCGGGCCGAAGCACGGTGCGTCTGGGCTGGGATTCCAGCACGGACAGGAACTGGTCCACGGTTTCCTGTTCCGGGATATCCACGCCTTCGGACAGGTAGGACAGGAAAAACCCGTCATAATGCACCATGACCGGCAGCTGAATATCGTAATCCTCGGCCAGGCGGTACGCCTGAAGCACCAGATCCAGAATCTCCTGGCAGTTTTCGGCAATCAGAAATATCCATCCCGCATCCCTTGTGGAGATCATGTCCTGCTGGCCGGAAGACACGGCAATGATACCCGGGGTTTCCCGGTTCACGTTGACCATGACCACAGGGGCCCTGGCCCCGGCCGTTGCCAGAACCGCGTCATACATGAACACCAGCCCCCAGGAGGAGGAGGCGGTGAATACCCGGGCCCCTGCCAGGGATGCCGCCATCACCGCGTTCATGGCGGAGTTTTCGCCTTCCACGGTGATCAGTTCGCAATCCATGTCTCCGGACGCGTGAAAACTCGAGATCTGTTCGATCACCTCGGTCTGGGGTGTGATGGGATAGGCTGCCACCACCTCGGGTCGGGCCAGTTTGGCGGCAATGGCGGCTGCCGCATTTCCGGTGATGACTTTGATATTGGACGATGTTGCAGTGGCATTCATGATACAAACTCCCCTTCCGAAACCATGGTGATCGCGTTTTTGGGACATTCTTTTGCACAGATACCGCATCCTTTGCAGAACCCCAGATCAGGCTCGAAATAGTCCGCTTTCATTTCCATGACCTGAACCGGGCAGTAAATGGCGCAAAACCCGCAGAAAATACACTTTTCTCTGTCCACCACCGGCCGCTTGGTTCGCCAATCGCCGGTGTCCGTGCACATCAACGGTTCTGTGGCATCCGACCACGGTCCTTGGTGATTAAAAAATTGATTTGATGACATAAAATCCCTCCCCTGTTTACGCGAATAAAATGACCCTGGGCAACACTGCTTTATTGTATCTATTTCATAGCCATTTTTTTGATACAAATCGATTGCATTGTCAAGCAAAAAATCTCGACTTTACAAAAAAACAGCGGTTTTGGTAAATGAAGAGTAGGAGTTATCAGGAAAAATCAGAATTCAGAAAATGGATAATAGTTGATAAATCAACAATTGGCGCCACACTGCAGTTTCAGACATGATATGTCGCATCGTTTCTACAGTGCGGCGCCAGGGCGAAATCGATCCGCCAGGGATACCGCGATTTTTAAAGCACCGCTTTGAACGGGTCCAGTCCGAGACGTTCGATCATTTTCCCCAGGCGTTCACCCGGTTTTGCCTGATCCGTATACACAGCGATCACTTTTTCCACGGCCGCCAACACCTGATCATCATCCAGTCCGGCCACCAGCTCCTTGCCTATCCGGGGGGTCATTCCCACATTTCCACCAATGGTCAGGGTCCACCCGCCGGGAAAACCGATCAATCCAATATCCCGGACCCAGGATTCCGAACAGCTCAGCTTGCAGCCGGATACCGCCATCTTGAACTTACCCGGCAGGGCCGCGGCATGGTATTTCCGATCCAGTTCCATGCCGATGCCCAGCGCATCCTGTTTGCCCAGTTTGCAGAACGTGGTGCCGGGACATGCCCGGATGCTTCTGACACAAAGTCCGACGGCAGCCCCTTTTCCCATGCCCAGTTCTTCCCAGACCGAATCGATATCCGATTCTTTCAGCCCAACAATGGCCAGGCGGGTGGCACCGGTGATTTTTATGGCTTTGGCCTGATATTTTTCGGAAACATCGGCAATTTTACGCAGCAGATCCGGTGTCACAACGCCGCAGGGAATATGGGGGGCGATGGCATAGGTTTCATTGTCATTCTGAGGGATGGCCCCTTTTTCTCCAAGTTTCAGCATACTGTGTCTCCCATTAAAAAAATTTTTGTGTTCAACAATTGATCAATTTAAAGAGTTTGGATCAGGCTGTCAAGCCGATTGCCTGAATGACCGCCCATTCAAACATGCGTGTGGGTTCCCACAGATGTCACTTGAATATCACAAATTCGTTCTTAG
>JAABTO010000037.1 GCA_011389835.1 Desulfotignum sp.
GGGCGACAATGCCACCATCAATGTCGAGCTGATTGCACCCATCGCCATGGAAAAAGAGCTGCGGTTTGCCGTGCGTGAAGGCGGACGGACCGTGGGTGCCGGCGTCATCGCTGAAATCTTTGAATAAGGGTGAAAGAACGCAATCATGCTGAAAACAAAAATCAGAATTCGGCTCAAAGCTTACGATCATAAGCTGCTGGACCAGTCTTCTATGGATATTGTTGATACAGCAAGGAAAACCGGCGCCAGAGTCGTGGGGCCGGTTCCCCTTCCAACTCGAATCAACAAGTTTACGGTTTTGCGCTCACCCCATGTGAACAAAAAATCACGGGAACAGTTTGAGATTCGAACCCATAAAAGAATGCTGGACATTTTGGAGCCCACGCAACAGACGGTTGACGCCTTGATGAAGCTTGATCTGTCTCCGGGCGTTGATGTGGAAATCAAGTTATAGACCGCTAACAGGAACCAGAAATGAACGGATTAATTGGAAAAAAAATTGGAATGACCAGTTCCTTTGCACCAGACGGAAGGCTTGTTCCTGTTACCGTCGTACAGGTGGGTCCCTGTGTGGTAACGCAGGTGAAAACACAGGAAAAAGATGGCTATAAAGCAATTCAGCTCGGGTTTGATGAGATTTCGGCTGAAAAGTTGAACAAGCCCATTTCTGGTCATTTGAAAAAAGCGACAGACAAAGGGTATCGTGTCTTGAAAGAGTTCCGGGCGGAATCGGTAGAAGAAGATATTGAGCCGGGTTCGGTCCTCGATCTGGAGTTATTTTCCATTGGTGATAAAGTCACTGTTACAGGGACCACCAAAGGACGGGGATTTCAGGGAACGATCAAACGGCATGGATTCAGCCGAGGCCCTGAAACACACGGTAACAGAAATCACCGGAAACCCGGTTCCATCGGGAACAGTGCATGGCCGGCCAAGGTCATCCGGGGCAAACGCATGCCTGGGCATATGGGCGTTGATACAGAAACGGTTAAAAATTTGACCGTCGTGGATATCAAGCCCAAAGACAATCTCCTGCTTTTGAAAGGAGCGGTTCCAGGACCCAAAACCGGGATTCTCAAGATTTACAAGACCAACAAATAGCAAATAATTGAATGTAACCGGTTGTTTGATGAACCGGTTGATATTGCGGCTATGGGTATTGCAAAACAATCGCAGTGAGGCATAGCTGATCAAAATTTAAGAGGAAGAATATGGCAGCTGTAGATGTATTGAACAGTGCAGGTGAAAAAGTGTCTGAAACCCAGCTTCCTGATGAAATATTCAGCGTTCCGGTCAAGACAAGTGTTCTTCACGATGTGGTCAGATCCCAGCTCGCATCCAGGCGGGCAGGGACAGCTGCGTCCAAGACACGGGCAATGGTAAAAGGCAGCACAAGAAAGCTTTTCAGGCAGAAAGGCACTGGAAATGCCCGGGCGGGAAGCATCAAGTCACCATTGAGAAAAGGAGGCGGAACCATTTTTGGACCGTCGCCGAGATCCTATGCTTTCAAGGTACCGAAAAAGGTGAGAAAACTGGCTTTGAAAATGGCCTTGAGCAGCAAGTGGGAAGAAAAAAATCTGTTTGTCATCGATGATTTCAAGCTGGATCAGATTCGGACCAAGCAACTGGCCTCTGTATTGGATGCGCTGAAACTGAACAACCTGTTGATCATTTCAGATGCGCAGGATGATACATTCCTGGAAATGTCATCCCGGAACATCCCGCAGGTCAAGGTGATCAAGACTGCTGGTCTGAATGTTTATGATATTTTGAAATACAGGAATCTGCTTCTGGTTGAATCCAGCATTCAGAATATTCAGGGGAGGTTGAGTTGAGATGAAACAGTACGATATCATCAGAGGACCTGTGGTTACTGAAAAGACGACCCTTCAAAAGGAATTGAACAATCAGGTGACCCTGAAGGTTGACAAAAAGGCAAACCGGCTTGAGATCAAGGATGCGGTTGAGAAAAACTTCAACACCAAGGTGAAACAGGTCAGAACCGTTCAGGTCAAAGGCAAAGTCAAACAGCGGGGCCGCATTATCGGCAAGCGCAAAGACTGGAAAAAAGCTATTGTGACGCTGATGCCAGGGCAACGAATCGATTTTTTTGAAGGTGTTTAAAGAGGTAAATTTATGTCAACGATTATAAAGGCCAAACCGACATCTCCCGGAAGACGTTCCCAGGAATTCCTTTCTTTTGACGAGATTACCAAGTCGAAACCTGAAAGACGCCTTACCAAAAAGATTAGTAAAAACGCCGGGCGAAATAACAACGGACGGATCACTAACAGGCACCGGGGCGGCGGCACAAAAAAACAGTATCGAATTATTGATTTCAAACGGGATAAAGACGGTATACCGGCCAAAGTGACGGCCATTGAGTATGATCCCAATCGAAGCGCGCGGATAGCGCTGCTGGTATATGCAGATGGGGAAAAACGCTATATTCTTGCCCCATTGGAAGTGAAAGTGGGAGATATTCTGGAAACCGGACCGGATGCGGATATCAAACCGGGCAATTGTATGCCGCTGGAAAAAATACCCACCGGCACCCGGATCCATAACATTGAACTCAAGCAGGCCAAAGGCGGCCAGATTGTCAGAAGCGCCGGTGCGTTTGCCAGGCTCATGGCAAAGGAAGGTAATTACGCCCAGGTGCTGCTGCCTTCCGGTGAAGTGCGCATGATTCATATAAAATGCAAAGCCACTGTGGGCCGGGTCGGCAACGAAAAGCACGGAGACGTGAGTCTGGGCAAAGCAGGACGGACGCGATGGCTGGGCAGACGGCCGTCTGTGCGCGGGGTCGCCATGAACCCGGTGGATCATCCCATGGGGGGGGGCGAGGGCCGTTCCTCGGGCGGGCGCCAGCCATGTACGCCCTGGGGAGTACAGACCAAAGGAAAGAGAACCAGGAATAATGCGAGAACGGATCAGTATATCGTTAAAAGAAGGGCTAAGAGAAAATAATAGGTGATAAATTATGCCACGATCATTGAAAAAAGGACCATATATTGCACCGCCGCTTTTGAAAAAAGTGTTGGACGCAAAAAAATCCAACAGCAACAAAGTGATAAAAACATGGTCAAGACGGTCGACCATATTACCGGAAATGGTCGGGATCACGTTTGCCGTTCATAATGGAAAAAAATTCATTCCTGTTTTTGTATCTGAAAATATGGTGGGTCACAAATTAGGTGAGTTCTCACCCACAAGAACATTTTGGGGTCATGCCGGAGACAAAAAAGCCAGACGGTAATATCAATGGCTCCGCTTGATGAAAAGGGATAAGGTGTGACATGGAAGTAAAAGCAAGTACAAAATTCGCAAGAATATCACCGTTCAAGCTTCGCCTGCCCATCAGCGAGGTAAAAGGGAAAAGTGCGGAACAGGCATTGACAACATTGAAATTCATGCCCCTGAAGGCGGCCGGCATTATCCACAAAACGCTGGAATCGGCCGTGGCCAATGCAGCGCACAATAATGAGCTGGACGTTGATAAACTGATTGTAAAAAACATTATTGTTGATCAGGGGCCCTCCCTGAAACGCTTTCGTGCGAGAGCCAGGGGAAGAGCCAGCCGAATTTTAAAACGTACCAGTCATTTAACTGTAATAGTCGCTCAGATCGACTAAGAGGAGGAAGTTAGCTTGGGCCAGAAAGTACATCCGACCGGATTAAGATTAGGCATCATCAGGACATGGGATTCCAGATGGTATGCAGACAAAGAGTATGCGGAATTTGTCGAGGAAGATTTCAAAGTTCGAAAATTTCTCAAAAACAAATTGTATCATGCAGGGATCTCTAAAATTGAAATTGAACGGTTTTCAAAGCAGATCCGGCTGAGAGTCTATGCGGCCAGACCCGGTATAATTATCGGTAAAAAGGGATCTGAGATCGCTCTGCTCAAAAAGGAACTTGAAAAAATCCTCAAGCCTGATGTGTTAATCGATATCAAGGAAGTGCGCAGACCTGAAATTGACGCACAGCTAGTCGCTGAAAACATTGCTCAGCAACTGGAAAGGCGGATTGCATTCAGGCGGGCCATGAAGCGCAGTGTCACCTCTGCGATGCGGTTTGGTGCCAAAGGCATCAAAATTATCTGTTCCGGTCGACTCGGAGGCGCTGAAATGGCCAGAACGGAATGGTACAAGGAAGGGCGGATTCCTCTTCATACCCTTCGCGCAGATGTGGATTACGGCTTTATCGAAGCCAAGACCACATACGGGACCATCGGTATCAAGACCTTTATATTCAAGGGTGAGGTAGTGAACCCGGGTGAACAGATGATGGCGACAAATTAGTAGAGGCTATTTAGGAGAACAAGCAAATGCTCAGTCCAAAAAATGTAAAATTCCGCAAACAGTTCCGGGGTAGAACCAAGGGAACCCCGACACGTGGCAACACGCTTTGTTTTGGTGACTATGGACTTCAGGCGGTTGAATGTGGCTATGTGAATGCCAGACAGATCGAGGCTGCCAGGGTGGCCTTGACCCGACATGCAAAAAGAGCCGGCAAAAGTTGGATTCGTTTTTTTCCGGATCATCCGGTAACCAAGAAACCGGCTGAAGTCCGGATGGGTAAAGGAAAAGGGGCGACCGATGCCTGGGTGGCCCGGGTGAAACCCGGAAAGATCCTGTATGAAATGGAAGGCATTAACCGGGAGACGGCCAAGGAGGCATTGCGCCTGGCCGCCCGCAAACTTTCCGTGAAAACCCGTTTTGTGGAAAGGAATTAACCATGTTGAAAACCGGTGAAATCAAGGAAATGGATGAAACCCAGATGAAGGAAAGACTGCTGGAGATGAAAAAGGAACTTTTCAATCTCCGCTTTCAAAATGACATCGGCCAGCTCGAAAATACGGCAAAACTGTCTGAAGTCAAAAAAGACATTGCCCGGCTTTATACCGTATCCAGACAGATGAATGTGAACATTGGTTGAGAGTGAAAAAAATGGAAAATATGCATAAAGGCAAAAAGAAAGAACTCAAGGGACTGGTGATTTCAGATAAAATGGATAAGTCCGTGATTGTCCAGGTCGAACGGTATATTCAGCATAAAATGTACAAAAAATATGTCAGGCAATATAAAAAATACCATGCCCATGATGAAAAAAATGAATGTCGAATCGGGGATGAAGTGCAGATCGTTGAAACCCGCCCCCTGAGTAAGCTGAAACGGTTCAGGGTGACACAGGTCACTAAAAAAGCCGTTTAATTTCGAGGAGTTGAAAAATGATTCAAACGGAAACAAGACTGACGGTTGCAGACAACTCCGGCGCAAAGGAATTGTACTGTATCAAGGTGTTGGGTGGGTCCAAGAGAAGATATGCCAGCATTGGAGACATCATTATCGTATCAGTCAAGGAAGCCATTCCCAATGCCAAAGTAAAAAAAGGAGACATTGTCCCGGCTGTGATTGTCAGGACCAAAAAGGAAATTTTCAGACCTGACGGTTCAGCAATCCGGTTTGATGACAATTCGGCTGTGGTCCTGACCAAAAACAACGAACCGGTGGGAACCCGTATTTTCGGACCGGTGGCAAGAGAGCTGAGAGCAAAACGATTCATGAAAATCGTTTCTCTGGCTCCGGACGTTTTGTAAAAACCGGGTGATTGGAGCATAAATAATGGAAACCGGAAAAATCAGAATAAAAAAAGATGACAAGGTAAAGGTTCTTACCGGTAAAGACAAGGATAAAATCGGTAAGGTCCTTAAAGTGATCAAAAAGACCAACCGCGTTGTCGTTGAAAACATCAATGTGGTGAAGGTTCATCAAAAACCCACACAGGCGAACCCGCAGGGGGGGATCGTGGAAAAAAACATGCCGATTCACGTGTCCAATCTCATGCTGATGTGCAATGCCTGCGTGACACCGACCCGGATTGGCGCCAGAAAACTGGAAAATGGGAAACGGGTTCGTGTCTGTAAAAAATGCAATGAGCAGATCGATGCTTAAGATCAGATCCGGAGAGAGCAAATGACCACGCTAAAGGAAAAGTACAACACTGAAATCATTCCGAAATTAAAGGAAAAATTTAATTACAAGAATGGTTTTCAGGTACCGAAATTAGAAAAGATCGTGTTGAACATGGGATTGGGAGAAGCTGTCAGAAATCCGAAAATTATCGAATCGGCCGCACAGGAACTGGCATTGATTGCCGGCCAGAAACCGGTAGTGACCCGGGCGAAAAAACCCATTGCCAATTTCAAGCTTCGGGCGGACCTGCCCATCGGATGCAAAGTGACCCTGCGACGTGAAAAAATGTATGATTTTTTCGAGCGCCTGGTCAATATTGCGTTACCGCGTGTCAGGGACTTCAGGGGTATTTCTGCAAAAGCGTTTGATGGCCGGGGGAATTACAGCCTGGGGATTACCGAACATATCATTTTTCCGGAAATCGATTATGATAAAACGGACAGCATCAAGGGCTTGAATGTCACGGTCGTCACCACGGCCCAAACTGATGAAGAAGGCAGAGAGTTCCTGCGGTATCTGGGAATGCCTTTTAAAAATTAGATATCTGAAGGAGGAACGTTTGGCCAAGAAAGCGTTAATTGCAAAGGCAAAGAGAGAACCCAAATTTTCTGTGCGTGGGTATAACCGATGTCCGTTGTGCGGCAGGCCGAGAGGATTCATCAGGAAGGCGGGGATTTGCAGAATCTGTTTCAGAACCCTTGCTTCCGAGGGCAAGCTTCCCGGGGTGACAAAGTCCAGCTGGTAACAGAAAATGGGTATAATCAATTCGCAGTAGAGTATATTCAGCGAAATTTCAAGGAGATTCAACATGGCAGTGAGTGATCCCATTGCAGACATGCTGACCATTATCAGGAATGGTGGGAAAGCAGGGTTTGCCAAAGTGGATATCCCCGGATCAAAAGTGAAAATCGAGATGGTGCGGGTGCTGAAAGAACAGGGATACATCAGGAACTACAAATTTCTTGAAGATGACAAGCAGGGTACAATCCGTGTTTACCTGAAATATGTCAAGGAAGGTAAGCCGACCATTTACGGAATCGAACGGGTCAGCAAACCGTCCTGCAGGGTGTACCGTAAGGCACTGGAGATCGAGCCGGTTATGAATGGTCTGGGGGTCGCCGTCGTTTCCACCTCAAAAGGGGTGATGACCGATAAGCAGGCCAGGGAAGCGAATGTCGGCGGTGAAGTTCTTTGTAATGTTTGGTAAGTCAGGAGTTATGAAATATGTCACGTATAGGAAAAAAGCCGGTTCAGCTTCCTGACAAGGTCCAGGTCACCCTGAACGGGGATATCGTTCAGGTGAAGGGGCCTAAAGGCAATCTTGAACGTCAGGTGCACCCGGCAGTTACAATTGAGAAGAAAGATTCGGTACTGGAATTCAGAACCGATGACAATGACAAGAAAAAAGTGGCGCTGCAGGGATTGTTCCGGTCTTTGATAGCAAACATGGTGACAGGTGTCAGCAGCGGCTATGAAAAGCAACTGGTACTGGCGGGCATCGGCTACCGGGCGGAAACCAGGGGAAACAACCTGGTTCTCAATGTGGGATATTCCAATCCGGTGGAATATGTTCTTCCTGATGGCGTCAATGCCATGGTGGAAAACAACACCAAAATCACCCTTTCAGCGATTGATAAGGAACTGCTGGGTCAGACCGCGGCCAATATCAGAGATATCAGACCTCCTGAGCCCTACAAGGGGAAGGGGATCATGTATGCGGATGAACGAATCATGAGAAAAGCAGGCAAGACTGCGGGTAAAAACTAAAACCTGGGAATAGATATTATGGCAAATACAACACTGAAAACTATGGCAAGGCTCAAGCGTAAAAAAAGAATCAGAAAGCGCATCTACGGGGCACTGGATCGCCCCAGACTCAGCGTTTTCAGAAGTTCCAGCCACATTTATGCCCAGATTATCGATGATACCAAGGGAGAAACCCTGGTGTCCGCCTCAACCCTGGATAAAGAATACAAGCAGCATCCTGTCACAGGCAAAAAACAGGAAATTGCCAAGGCAGTCGGTGTTCTCCTGGGTAAAAAAGCCCTGGATAAAGGGATTAAAAAAGTGGTGCTGGACCGGAACGGCTTTCTGTATCATGGACGCATCAAAGCACTCTCAGACGGGGCTCGTGAAGCTGGTCTGGAATTCTAATTAAGGAGGAAACCCTTGGCTAGACAGCAAATGGAAGACAATGGACTAATTGATAAAGTCGTCAAAATCAACCGGGTTGCCAAAGTGGTCAAAGGCGGCCGGAATTTCAGTTTCAGCGCCCTGGTGGTGGTCGGCGACGGTGAAGGCAGTGTGGGTTACGGCCTCGGAAAAGCCACGGAAGTGCCTGAAGCCATCCGGAAAGGCATGGAAAAGGCCAAACGGAATATGGTTAAAATTTCCCTGCTGAACGGAACGGTTCCCTTTGAAGTGGTGGGAAAAGCCGGCGCCGGACGGGTGTTGCTGAAACCGGCATCTCCGGGTACCGGCCTGATTGCCGGCGGAGGGATTCGTGCGGTTCTTGAAGTGGCGGGTGTGACTGATATACTGACCAAATGCATTGGCACCCACAATACTCAGAATATCGTCAGGGCAACCATGGCCGGACTGCAATCTCTCTGCCTGAAAGAGGATGTGGCCAGAAGACGGGGCTTGAAACCTGAAGAAATCTGATTTTTTGACTTGACGTACCAAAGGGGATTGCAATGGCTGATAAATTAAAAATTACGCAGATTCGAAGTACGATAGGGCGTCCGGCCAAACACGCCCGGATCATTCGATCGCTGGGCATCAAACGGATGCACCACACCGTGGAACACAACAATGACCCGGTCATTCTGGGACAGATTAAAAAAGTGTCCCACCTGTTGAAAGTAGAGGAGGTATAACATGCAGCTTCATGATCTGGCACCGGCGCCGGGAAGCAGAAAAAATAGAAAACGCGTGGGCAGGGGCCCCGGGTCTGGTATGGGAAAGACGTCCACCCGCGGCCACAAAGGGCTAAAAGCCCGTTCCGGCGGCAGTGTAAGGCCGGGATTCGAGGGGGGGCAGATGCCCATTTATCGGCGGCTGCCCAAACGGGGGTTTACAAATATTTTTAAAAAAAACCTGGCTGTTTTGAATGTCAAGGATCTGGAACGGTTTGAAGAGGGCGTCACTATCGACCCTGAGGTGCTGTATCAGTCGAAACTGGTCAAAGGCCGGGTGGACGGTATTAAAATTCTGGGCACCGGCGAGGTGACAAAGAAACTGGTACTGAAGGATCTGCTGGTATCTGGCACCGCCCGGGAAAAAATCGAAGCTGCCGGCGGCAGCGTTGAATAAGCACTATCACATGAGGACAGTAAAAGGATGATACAAAACAGCTACCAGAATATGTTGAAGCTGCCTGATCTCAAACGCAAGATTCTGATTACACTTGGACTGCTGTTTGTCTACCGGGTCGGCGTGCATGTGCCTACCCCGGGAATCGATGCCACGGCCCTGGCCTCTTTTTTTGCAGCGGCTTCCGGCACCCTTTTTTCCATGTTCAACATGTTTTCGGGCGGCGCACTGGAACGATTGTCCATTTTTGCCCTGGGTATCATGCCTTACATCAGCGCCTCCATTATTTTGGAATTGATGACCGTGGTGGTTCCCCATCTGGCACAGCTGAAAAAAGAAGGGGATGCGGGGCGTAAGAAAAAAACACAATACACCCGGTATGGAACGGTGGTGCTGAGTATCATTCAGGGCTTCGGAATCAGTGTGGGGCTGGAATCCATGACTTCTCCGGCCGGTGTTCCCATCGTCCCGGATCCCGGTTGGGGATTCCGTCTGGTGACCATCATCACGCTGACCGCAGGTACCGCATTCATTATGTGGCTGGGTGAACAGATTACCGAAAGAGGCATTGGAAACGGGATTTCATTGATCATTTTTGCCGGTATCGTCGCAGCCATGCCGTCTGCCATCGGCAATACCGTCCGGTTGATGAGCACCGGTGAAATGGGAATTTTCTTTATCATTGTCCTGCTGGTGATCATGGTGGCGGTGGTGTCCTGCATCATCTTCATGGAACAGGCCCAGCGGCGGATTCCGGTGCATTATGCCAAACGGGTGGTCGGACGTAAGATGTTTGGCGGCCAGACGTCTCACCTGCCGTTGAAAATCAATACGGCCGGCGTGATTCCGCCCATTTTCGCCTCGTCCATCATCATGTTCCCCACCACCATCGCCCAGTTTGCGACCATGCCCTTGCTGCAGACCGTTGCAGCCATGTTCAGCCCGGGCACGATCTGGTATTACATACTGTACGTGGGGTTCATCATCTTTTTCTGTTTCTTTTACACAGCCGTGCAGTTCAATCCGGATGATGTGGCAGACAACATGAAGAAGAACGGGGGATACATTCCAGGTATCCGGCCGGGAAAACGGACGTCTGAATATATTGACAAGGTATTGACACGGATCACGCTGGCGGGAGCCATCTATGTGTCTGCCGTGTGCGTGCTTCCCACCATGCTCATGGATAAGTTCAATGTGCCGTTTTATTTCGGTGGTACGGCATTGCTGATTGTGGTCGGGGTTTCCATCGATACGATATCACAGATCGAATCCCATTTGATTACAGGCAATTATGATGGTTTTCTGGGACGATCCGGTGCCAGGCGGATCAAGGGCAGATCTTAACCTTGCATATCAAAAGGAGATGAATTTAAGATTATGGCAAAAGAAGAACCCATCAAGGTTGACGGGAAGGTGCTTGAAACCCTGCCAAATGCCATGTTCAAAGTCGAGCTGGAAAACAAACATGTCCTTTTGGCGCATATTTCAGGAAAAATGCGCATGCATTTTATAAAAATCCTGCCTGGAGACAGGGTCACTGTAGAAATTTCCCCCTATGATCTGAGCCGGGGAAGAATTACATACCGCTATAAATAACGGGAAAATCTGATTAGGAGTAGATAGATGAAAGTAAGAGCATCTGTAAAAAAAATATGCAGAGACTGCAAGATCATTAAACGACGTGGTGTCATCCGGGTCATTTGTGTTAACAAGCGCCATAAACAGCGGCAGGGATAGGGGGACGGAAATTTGGCACGTATTGCAGGAGTAGACTTACCAAAAGACAAGCACGCGTGGATTGCGCTGACCTACATTTACGGTATCGGTCCCAGCAAATCCAGACAGATTCTTGACAAATCCGGGATCGATCCGACAATCAAGGCGGGCAGTCTGACTGAAGAACAGGTCAACGATATTCGAAAGGCCATTGACGAAGGTTACAAGGTTGAAGGGGAACTTCGGACCGAAGTCTCCATGAATATCAAACGACTGATGGATCTGGGGTGTTACCGTGGACTGCGCCATAGAAAAGGGCTTCCCTGTCATGGTCAGCGGACGTCCACCAATGCCAGAACCCGGAAGGGCCCGAAAAGAGCCGCCGTTAAAAAGAAAAAATAGCATTAATTCATTTAATTAGGGTTTAGAATACTATGGCAAAAAAGTCGAAAAAGACCATTACCAAAAAACGGGTAAAAAAGAACATTTCCACCGGGATCGTGCATATTCAGTCCACGTTCAACAATACCATTGTCACCATTGCCGATGAAAACGGAAATACGATCTCCTGGGCCAGTGCAGGGATGCAGGGTTTCAAGGGGTCCAGAAAAAGCACCCCGTTTGCAGCCAAACTGGTGGCTGAAGACGCCGGAACCAAAGCCATGGAACATGGAATGAAAAATGTGGGTGTTTTCGTGAAAGGCCCCGGTCCCGGCAGAGAATCCGCCCTGCGGGCGTTGCATGCTCTGGGGTTCAATATTTCCATGATCAAGGATGTTACCCCGGTACCTCACAATGGATGCCGTCCGCCTAAACGAAGAAGAGTATAAGTCTACACTGGATTGATAAAGGAGGAACACGTTGTCACGTTATACAGGATCTGTCTGCCGTCAGTGCAGACGCGAAAATATCAAGCTTTTTCTGAAAGGCGACCGGTGTTTTTCAGATAAATGCAGTTTTGACCGGCGGGGATATCCTCCGGGAGAACATGGTCAGAAAAGACCCAAAGTATCGGATTATGGCCTGCAGCTGAGGGAAAAACAAAAAGTCCGCAGAATTTACGGTCTGTCGGAGAAGCAGTTCCGCATCACATTTAAACGGGCTGACAGACAAAAAGGGATTACCGGTACCAATCTGCTGAGTCTTCTGGAAACCCGGCTGGACAATACGGTTTTCAGGATGGGGTTTGTCAATTCGAGAAACCAGGGAAGACATCTGGTCCAGCACGGCCATTTCACCGTGAACGGGAAAAAAGTGGATATTCCTTCTTATCAGGTTAAAAAAGGGGATATTGTCGCCCTTCGGGAAAAGAGCAAAAAGATACAGGCCATATCTGATTCTCTGGACGCCATCGTCAGACGCGGCATCCCTCAGTGGCTTGAAATCGATAAGGAAAAATTTCAAGGGGCGGTGGTCAATATTCCGGCCAGAGAAGACATCACATTGCCGATTCAGGAACAGTTGATAGTCGAGCTGTATTCAAAATAGATCCATTCTGAAACTGAAAGCACGATGGATCCAAATAAAGATTCAGGAGATTTAAATGTCATCTGAAAAAATAGCATATGTCAACTGGCGGGAGATGATCAAGCCGGAAACCCTTGACGTCACCACAACTTCCACATATGGAAAATTTGTGTGTGAACCTCTGGAAAGGGGATACGGCATTACCATCGGAAACTCCCTGCGGCGGATTATTCTGTCATCCATTTATGGCGCGGCAATTGTTTCGGTCAAGTTCGATGATGCTTTGCACGAATACAGCGTCATTTCAGATGTCCGTGAGGATGTGTCTGAAATTATATTGAACCTCAAGGAACTGAAACTGAAAGCACATGATGTGGAAGACAGAATTCTGACGCTCAGTGCCAGGGGAGAAAAAAAAGTGACTGGCGCGGATATCGTCAGTCCCGACGGCAAGGTTGAAATTTTAAATCCGGAACAGCATATCGCCAGCCTTTCCAAAAACGGCGTCCTGAACATGACCATGGTGGTCAAAACAGGCAAGGGATATGCGCTGGCATCCGCCAACAAGGATGAAGATGCGCCCATCGGGACCATCCCCATAGATGCGGTCTTTTCTCCAATCAAGCGAGTGAAATACGTGGTCGGCACCTCCCGTATCGGTCAGAAGACCGACTACGACAAGTTGACGCTGGAAATCTGGACAGACGGCAGCGTGCTTCCGGAAAATGCCGTGGCCTACGCCGCAAAGATTCTCAAGGAACAGATGAATTCGTTCATCAATTTTGATGAGGAAAAAGAACCGGATTTTTCCGAAGACAATGGTGAAGAGAGTGACAGCAGGTTCAACGAAAATATATATCGTTCCGTGGATGAACTGGAACTGTCCGTCAGAAGCTCCAATTGCCTGAAAAATGCCAAAATTCACACCATTTACCAACTGGTTCAGAAAACCGATAATGAAATGCTCAAAACCAAGAACTTCGGTAGAAAATCGTTGAATGAAATCAAGGAAGTTCTGGCTTCCATGGACCTTTCCCTGGGTATGGACCTCGAAGGGTTCGAACCCCCACCGGAAGAAGAGAATAATCAGCAAGGAGAATAATCGCCATGAAACATAGAAAATCCGTATTAAAACTGAACAGAACCTCAAGTCACCGAAAGGCGATGTTTAGAAACATGGTGACGTCCCTGTTCAAGCACAGCAGCATCAAGACCACAGAAGCCAAGGCCAAGGGGTTGCGGAGCATTGCCGACAATATGGTCACACTGGCCAAACGGGGTGATCTTCATGCCAGACGCCAGGCCCTGGCGGTGATCCAGGAAAAAGACGTGGTTCACAGACTTTTCGATGAAATGTCGGAAAAATTTGCTTCCCGGCAGGGCGGTTATACCAGAATTACCAAGCTGGGTCCCCGAAAAGGAGATGTGGCGCCGATGGTTCAGATAGAATTGATCATGGATTAGTTCGACCGAAACCGTTGTAAAAATTCATGGCCGAAACCGGCCTGTAAAAAAACATACCAAGGAATCCCCTGAAAGCAATTTTCAGGGGATTCCTGCTTTTTTAAAACTGTTTTTATCCGCCGATGGAGGTCATGTGACTGATGGGGATATCTCTGGGGCGCCGGCTGCCCAGAGAATGAAACATCGGCTTGTGTTTGAGAGAAGATTGAATGATCTCTTTTAGCTGGTCATCGGTTGCGCCTTCCCGCAAAGGGGTCAGAATGTCTTTTTCGTAATCATTGAGCAGACAGGGGCGCAGATATCCCCGGGAGGTCAATCTGAGACGGTTGCATTCACTGCAGAAATGAGAAGAGATGGGCGTGATGAATCCCACCACACCCGCAGCCCCGGCCAGTTGATAATTTTTGGACGGCCCGTCATTGGATCGGCGGGGCATCTGTTTCAGGGGGCCCAGCTCAGATTCGATCCGTTCACGGATCTCAGCAGTCAACACCTGCTGCTGTTTTTCCATATGGGATTCCCCCATGGGCATATACTCGATAAACCGGACATGAAACGGGTAGTCACGGGTCAGACCGGCAATGGCCCCCACTTCATCGTCATTGATATGACGCATTACCACGGTGTTTATTTTAATGGGTGCCATACCCAGCTCATGGGCCGTCATGATGGCTTCCCATACCTGGTGAAACCGGTCACGACGGGTAATGGCTTTAAAACGGATGGGATCCAGCGTGTCCAGACTGAAATTGAGACGTTGAATTCCCATATCCATGAGTGCCTGGATTTTTTCCCGGGTCACCAGCGACCCATTGGTGGTAATGGAGATATCCGAGAGGGTGTCGATGGTACACAGTTGTTTGATAAAAGAAAGAATGTCCTTTCTTACAAACGGTTCTCCGCCGGTGATGCGGACCTTGGTAATGCCCATATCACAGGCCAGCCGGGCGATTTTCAAAATTTCTTCGTAACTGGCGATCTGCTCGTGGGGAATCACGGTGAACGGGGCTGCCGGCACACAGTACTGACACCGGAAATTGCACCTGTCGGTAACCGATATCCGCAGATAGTTGATGGAACGGCCCCCGGCATTCATGTGTTCTCTCCTGGTGTATAATGGGTCAGCAACGCACCCACCAGTCCGTCAATGGTGTAAGCGTCTGCTTCGACCGTCGGTTTCAGCCCGAATGATCGGATTGTGTCCGACGTGATGGGACCGATGCTGGCGATGGTGATATTTTTCATCAACTGGACCGCTTCGCCGGAAGGCAACAGAGACATGAAGTTGCTCACGGTGGAGGAACTGGTAAATGTGACAGCATCAATCTGTCCATTTTCCAGCAGATCGCTGAGTTCAGCACCGGCGTCCTGTTCCAGAACGGTGACATAGGCCGTGACCTCATCGACGTCTGCACCCATTTTGGCGAGCGCTTCGGGCAGAATGGTTCTCGCTTTTTTCGCCCGGGGCAGAAGTACGGACTTGCCGTTGATGGCTGCCGTTGAAAAGGCCTCGACCACGGATTCCGCTCGATAGGTGTCGGGAAGGATGTCGGTGATGATGCCGTAATCCGCCAGCCGCTGTTTGGTCACAGGCCCGATGCAGGCGAATTTCAAATGCCCCAGAACCCGGACATCTTTGCCCAGACCGAACAGGGTGTCAAAGAAGTATTTCACCCCGTTGACCGAGGTAAATACCAGCCAGTCATAATCTTTGATTCGATGGATCGCATCGATGAGAAGGGTATTGTCGGGAGGCGGCTCGATCCGGATGGTGGGAATTTCAATGCAATGGGCACCCAGTCGTGTCAGGTCGGCGACCAGGTTCGAGGCCTGAGCCCGTGCCCGGGTGATGACGATTCTTTTTCCGAACAGCGGTGTTTTGTCGAACCAGGCCAGTTCCTTTCGCAGGTCCACCACCGATCCCACCACAATCACAGCCGGAGATTTCAGTTTGGCCTGACGCACGTTTTCCACAATGGTTGCCAGGGTGCCGGTGACGGTCTGCTGCTGCGGCGTAGTACCCCATCGCACCAGCGCCACCGGTGTGTCCGCGGATTTGCCGTGATCCATCAACTGCGTGACAATGTTTTCCAGGTTCTTCACCCCCATGAGAAACACCAGGGTGGCATCGGATTTTGCAAACAGATCCCACTGCATGCGGGAGTCTTTCCGGGTGGGATCTTCATGGCCCGTGATAAACGAGACAAACGAGGTATGGTCCCTGTGGGTGACCGGAATACCGGCATAGGCAGGTGCGGATATGGCGGATGTCACGCCGGGGATGACTTCGTACCGCACACCTGAGGCCAGCAGTTTCTGGGCCTCTTCCGCCCCTCTGCCGAACACGAAGGGGTCGCCCCCTTTCAGCCGTGCCACGTTCAGTCCCTGGTTCGCTTTCTCCACCAGCAGCTGGTTGATTTTGTCCTGGGTCAGGGTGTGGTCCCCCCCTTTTTTCCCCACATAGATGCATTGGGCCTCTTTAGATGCGTACGAGAGAAAAGAAGGGGATGCCAGGTAGTCATACACCACCACATCCGCCTGCTCGATACAGGATTTTGCCTTGAGCGTGAGAAGGCCCGGATCCCCGGGACCGGCTCCGATGAGATAGACTTTACCGGCTTGACCGTTACCGGGGTGTTTTGTCATGGCTTTCTATGGCCTCCAGAATCTGTCTGCCGCCTTTTTCCAGCACGGTCCGTGCCAGATCCCGTCCCCGGGCGACAACATCGGTGACAGGGGAAATGGTTTTTTCTTTGATTAACTGCCGGCCGTCCTCCGAGGATACCACTGCCGTGAGATGGACCTGATCCGCGATCATCTGTCCATAACATGCCACCGGTATGTGGCAGGACCCCTCAATCTGCTTTAAAAAAGCGCGTTCTCCGTCAACGCATACACGGGTAGGGGCATGGCCCAGTTTTTCGATGATTCGGGCGATTGAGACATCATTTTGCCGGGTCTCAATGCACAGCGCCCCCTGACCCACGGCTGGAACCATAACCGTTTCATTCAGATATTCGGTGATCCGGTCCGCCTGGCCCAGACGCAGCAGGCCGGCGGCGGCCAGCACGATGGCATCAAATTCACCAGACATCAGTTTTCGCAGCCGGGTATCCAGGTTCCCCCGTATGGACCGGATCTCCAGATTCGGCCGCAGATGTTTGAGCTGAGAGGCCCGGCGCAGGCTCGAGGTACCCACAATGGTTTTTGGCGGATAGTCGGACAACGTCAGGCCCTGCCGGGAGATCATGACATCAAAGGGATTTTCACGCGGTGGGACCGCCCCGATGGTCAATCCCGGGGGGAGCTCGCCGGGCATGTCCTTCATGCTGTGAACCGCCAGATCAATCTCATGGTCGAGCAGGGCGGTTTCGATTTCCTTGACAAACAGGCCTTTGCCGCCCACCTGTGCCAGGGGCCGGTCCGTGATCCGGTCTCCGGTGGTTTTGATCACGGTGATGGTCACTTGAATATCGGAAAACGCGTCTGAGATCAGGTCTTTGACATGGCGGGCCTGCCACAGGGCCAGCTGACTGCCCCGGGTGCCGATTCGTATCTCTTCCGGCATGGGTTATCCCATGCCGCAGCTGGCACAGCTGCCGGCGGAACAGCTGCTGCACGTGGAAGATGCAGATGACGAGGTTACCTGGGTTTCACCGCCGGGACCGGCGGATTTGGACACAAACCCGCATCTGGACATCAACCGGGACAGGTCCCGGCTGCTGCACGCCGGGCACGCCGGTGTGTCACTGCCCAGCACCAGCGCTTCGAATTCTTTTTGGCAGGCATTGCATTGATATTCATATATCGGCATGGAGACACCTCATTGTTATCATTGGTTTAAGAAACACAATATAAGGTGTTTCCACCGGTTTTTCAAGGGAAGGGGAAAAGATTCCCCTTCAAATCACATGGCCATGGCAAACCTTTTTTCCGATCAGGCCAGTTTCTGGGAGTGATCATCGACGTCATTTTCATCCAAAGTCTGTTGTACCCGGACCAGACGGTCTTGAAACACCTTGTTTTCCGGAGCCAGGGCCACACTTTTTTCAGCAAAGGTCAACGCGATTTTCAAATTGCGTTTTTTCATTGTCATGGCCAGTGCATACCCGGACAGGGCCGCAGGATCCAGGGGATTGAGCTTGACCGCCGTATTGAAAGCGGTTTCAGCCTGATCCGGTGCCTGTTGTTTGAGATATATCTCCCCCATGATCCGCAAGGCCATACTGGATCTGGGATTCACCTGGGAGGCGGTTTCCAGATGGGGCAGGGCCGCCTCAAATTTCTGTATCTGAAACAACAGATGGCCCAGCAGCAGTTCCACCTCAAATATGCGGCCGTCAATGCCGTGGGCCTTGCGCAGGAAAAATATGGCCTTGTCCGCGTCTTCCAATACCTGGCAGGTCAATCCCAGGTTATAGAGTACCATGATCTCTTTGGGGTTGATCTCCAGGGCGGTTTCAAAGCTTGCCCGGGCCTTTTCCAGATCGCCTGTGACCCCATAGCAAACCCCTAAGCTGTTCATGAGATTGATATCCCTGGGGGCCAGAACCAGCCCTTTTTCATATTCCTGAATGGCAATACCATACTGCTCCAGCTGATAGAGGCGGTCTCCGCTGATATTCAGGGAAATTCCGTCAAAATGCTGCGTGTGGCCGAAACCGAAGAAAGCGGCATGATCAATGGCTTTGAGGGCATTGGCAAACACCTCGGACCGGGTGCAGTTCTGAAAAGGAAACCAGGCAACGCCGGCCAGCAGGTCAGTTTCCAGGGCCCGGGTGATCTTGGTTTTCAAAGATTCCAGCAGGCTCATGGCTTTTTTCCGGGTGTCATAATCCCAGAAAACCAGGACAAACGCCCGGTTGTCTAAAGTTTCCCAGATGCCTCTCTGATTGTCTGACATGGAAGAAAACCAGGATTCAAAAACACCTCTGGCTTTTTCCCTTGTGTCTTCAGAAGCGGTTTCCGCCAGCTGAATTACGGCACAGACAAATTTTTTTCTGGGAATGTCCGCCGATAACAGACGTTGTTCAAATGCAGTGAATGCCGCTGTTTTACGGTGCACCAGGTCAGAAAAATAGAAGTCCGGTGCCTGGATGGGAGAAGATGTCTTTGAATCCGGTTTGAGAAAATGAAATTCCCTGGATGCGAATCTGGGTGTCATGATGGTCTCAATATGGTGTCAAGGGTTGAAGAAATAAGCGTTTCCTGTCCGGGTAAAATGGTTCGGGGGTCCATAATGTACCGGTTGTTTTCAATTCTGCCGATAATGGCCGGGGTGGACAGCCGCATACGGCGCTCCAGCGCAGCCACGGAAATGGTTGCGGGTATCAGGGTGACACACCGGGTGGGCAGTTCCAGATCCGGAAATGATCCGCCGCCCGGCCGGGATTTCATATCCACGCATGCCACTGTGTCTTCGGGGCCGCAGATTTTTTTTACCAGTTCGTAAAGCAGGTCCGCCTTCCGGCATGTGTCTTCATAAGTCATGGTCAGCATCCGCAACGTGGGGATGTCTCTGACGGCACCCTGTTCGTCCCGGTAGAGCCGCAGGGTGGCTTCCAGGGCCGCCAGGGTCAGTTTGTCGATGCGCAGGGCCCGGGTCAACGGATTGGCCCTGATTTTTTCGATGGCCGGTTTTCTGCCCGCAATGATCCCGGCCTGGGGGCCGCCCAGCAGTTTGTCTCCGCTGAAGGTCACGATATCCACACCCGCGGCCACGGACCGGGACACCGGTGGCTCCACAGGCAGTCCATAGGCTGAAAAATCCACCAGAGTCCCGGATCCCAGATCTTCCATCACCGGAATTCCATGGGTGTTTCCCAGTGCCACCAGGTCTTCGAGCCCGACACTGGCGGTGAATCCCTGGATGCGGTAATTGGAGGCATGCACTTTGAGCAGCATGCCGGTGTCTGCCGTAATCGCGCCGGCATAGTCTTTCAGATGGGTCCGGTTGGTGGTGCCCACCTCTCTGAGGCGGCAGCCGCTTTTGATCATCACATCCGGCACCCGGAACGACCCGCCGATTTCCACCAGCTCGCCCCGGGAGACCACCACCTCGGTACCTTCGGCCAGGGTGTTCAGGGCCAGAAGCACGGCCCCGGCATTGTTGTTCACAGCCATGGCCGCCTGGGCCCCGGTGAGCTCGCAGATCAATGATTCCACGGCGGTGTAGCGCAGTCCCCGCTTGCCCGTGGAAATGTTCAGTTCCAGATTGGAATACGCCCCGGCAATGGTTTGAATATTTTCCAGGGCCTGTTTGCTCAGCAAAGCCCGCCCGAGATTGGTATGCAGCACCACGCCGGTGGCATTGATCAAAGAAACCAGATTGGGTGCAAGGATCTGCCGGCACTGGCGGTCGATATCCGACAGGATGGCAATGTCGTCGAAATCCGGATTCCGGCCATCCAGGATCTGCCGGCGCAAATGGTCCAGCACTGTTCGGGCGGCCCGGGTAATCACCTGTCTGGGAACGGCTGTAAACCGCTCATCTTCACGCGTTTTGTCCAGCAGATGGTCCACCCCGGGAAGATGTCTGAGCTGTTGGTGCTTGTCGGTAGAGGACATGGATTTACCTGGGTATCTGTTTGTAATATTTCATGATTTTTGGATGTAATAACACTGATGATTCCCATATTTCAACATTTAAATGAAAATACGGACATTTGCCGGTGTGGATCAGGGCTCCCGGTACAGGGCCAGAACCCCGGAGCGGGCCAGCTTTTTGATCCCGAACGGGGCCAGCTGCGCCAGCATGACATCCACGGTCATTTCATCGCCGGTCACCTCGAAGATGAGATGCTGCTCTCCCTTGTCCAGGAGCCTGCCCTGGAAATCGGAGATGATCTGCTTGATCTGTTTTTGGTCCGCCGGAGGCGCCTTGACACAGACCAGGGCCATTTCCCGCTTGACCGCTTCTTCACCGGTCATGTCCCGCAGCTTGATCACATTGACCAGCCGCTGGATCTGTTTCATGCACTGGGCCAGCAGATGAGGGCTGGCCAGGGTGGTGATGGTGATCCGGGACATTTTCGGGTTGGCCGTGGGGGCGCCGCAGATGGTTTCGATATTGTAGCCTCTTCCGGCAAACAGACCGGTGATGCGGGCTGTGACGCCGGGTTCGTTTTCCACCAGCATGGTCAGGGTGTATTTTTTTCGGGTTTCCATGGTCCTCCTTGGTTTCAGGGGATATATCGTATCATGTTGCATCGGGAAAATGAACTGTTAAGTGCAAAAATTGCGGGTCATGGCCGGGTCCAATGTTTTTGCGGTGTTGGCTCCGATGCCGCCCCCGGTGGGGTGTCTTGCTGCCGGCCTGGAATCCCTGGGGGCTCCGACAGTCCGTCAGCAAGACACCCCACCGGGGGCTCAACTGTGAAATGAGACATGGTGGGATCTCTTTCTCGGGAATTGTCGGCTGGTTGACAATTCAGGGTTTTTCCGCCTAATATCTGATCCGTGTATTTTGTCGGGAAAAGCATGACAGATAAAAGGGAAAACCATGAAAAAGACAGGCAGGGACTATATTGTATTTCCGCTGGATGTGGCGTCGATGAGGGAGGCGCAAACAATGGTCAGACAGCTGGGGGCGTGTGTGGGCATGTTCAAGATCGGGCTGGAGCTGTTCATTCACCAGGGTCCCGGGGTGGTGACAATGGTCCGGGATCTGAGCGGGGCAAAAATTTTTCTGGATTTGAAGCTGCATGACATCAGCACGACAGTGTCCAGGGCCATGGCCCGGGTGGCGGACCTGGGGGTGGATCTGGTCACGGTGCACACCTGTTCATCGAAAAAAATGCTGGAGATGGCGGTTCAGGGGGCACAGGGAAAAGTGGGGGTGCTGGGGGTGACGCTTTTGACGGACAATGACGGGGATACGCTTGCCAAAGGCGGATTTTCAAACCGGTTTTCAGCAGATCCTCAAGCACTGGTGATGCTTCGGGCCGGCATGGCCAAAGATGCCGGCTGTGCCGGCGTGGTGTGCTCCGGACAGGAAGCCGCCGGCATCAAGGCCCGGTTTGGAGAGGATTTTTTGGCGGTCACGCCCGGGATCCGTCCGGGCTGGAGCCTGACCCCGGGGGATGACCAGAAACGGATCACCACCCCGGCACAGGCCATTGCCCGGGGCAGTGATCTGCTGGTGATCGGCCGCCCCATCCGGGATGCAGATGATCCGGCTGCGGCGGCTCAAAAAGTGATCGATGAAATTGAATCCGCCCTGGAAAACAAAACAGCGGTCTAATCTTCTTTGTCCAGGCCGAATGCGGTATGCAGTGCCCGGACAGCCAGTTCCGCGTATTTGGCCAGGATGACGCAGGAGATCCGGATTTCCGATGTGGAGATAAGCCGGATATTGATATTTTCTTCGGCCAGTGCCTTGAACATGGTGGCGGCCACACCGGAATGGCTTTTCATGCCCAGTCCGATCACCGATACTTTTGCGATGTCTTTGGCCGTCAGCACTTCTTCGGCCCCCACTTCCTTGGCCACCGCCTCTGAAATTTCCAGGGCCCGGTCAAAATCATCTTTGGTCACGGTGAAGGTCAGGTCGGTTTCTCCGCCCGTGCGGGTGTTCTGGATGATCATGTCCACCATGATCTCGGCTTCCGCCAGGGGCCCGAAAATTTTTGCGGAAATCCCGGGCTGGTCCGGGACCCGTTTCAGCGTGATCCGGGCTTCGTTCATATCGCATGTAACCCGTTTCAGCGTGATCCGGGTTTCGTTCATATCACAGGTGATGCCTGATACCACCGCGCTTTCCATATCCGCGCTTTCATTGACGACCATGGTTCCCTCCTCCTCATTGAATGATGATCTGACATGCAAAGGAATATTGTATTTTTTGGCAAAGTCCACGGACCGGATCTGGAGTACCTTGGCCCCCAGCACGGCCATTTCCAGCATCTCTTCATAGGAGATCCGCTTGATTTTCTTTGCTTTGGCACAGATCCTGGGGTCTGTGGTGTATACGCCGTCCACGTCCGTGAAAATTTCACACACATCTGCTTTAAGGGACGCGGCAATGGCCACGGCAGATGTGTCGGATCCGCCCCGGCCCAGGGTGGTGATGTCACCGTTGTCATCCGCTCCCTGGAACCCGGCCACCACGCAGATATATCCCTGATTCAGGGCCTGTTTGACTTTCTGGCCGTCAATGTCCAGAATCCGGGCCTTGCCCGGGGTCTGGTCCGTGTG
>JAABTO010000212.1 GCA_011389835.1 Desulfotignum sp.
TGGTTGACCAGGCCCGGGGAGCAGTGACCGAAGTGGAAACCTATCTGGATGAAACCCGGTTGAAAACCCCTTTGAGCGGGGAAGTGATCCACCTGCTGGCAGATCCCGGGGAGGTGGTCAATGCCGGCTATCCCGTGGTCACCATCCTGGATCTGGATGATATCTGGATCACCTTCAATATCAGGGAAGATCACCTGGCAGGCATGGAAATGGGCCGGGTGTTTCCAGTGTCAGTCCCCGCCCTGGGCGACAAAACATTTGAAGTGGAGATAAGCTATATTGCCCCGCTGGGTGATTATGCCACCTGGAGAGCCACCAGTGCATCCGGTGGATTCGATCTCAAGACGTTCGAAATCAGAGCCAGGCCCCGGGACAGTATCATTGGGCTGCGGCCGGGCATGAGCGTCCTGGTTTCCCGAAAGGACCTTCCCGATGCCCGGGAATGAGGGCCGAACCGGATTTCTGGCCGTATTTGCGCGGGAAATCTTGCATATCCGGCAGCACGCCCGATATCCTTTGGCCATGTTCGTGTTTCCTTTGCTTTCGTTTATCCTTATCTGGGGCCTGTTTTCCGAGCCGTATCCCCGTGAACTTCCCGTGGCTGTGGTGGATCTGGATCACTCAAAACTGTCCCGTTCCCTGATCAGGGCAGTCGACGCATCCCCCGTGATCCGGGTCGCCTTTCAGGCCGCCGATCCTGTTGAGGCAAAGAACCTGATGCTGGAGGGCGCCATCTATGCCTGGCTGCACATCCCTAAGTCCCTGGAGAAAGATATCCTGGAGGGAAAGAGCGGGGATGTCACTGGTTTCACCAATACCCAGATGCTGCTTCCGGGAAGCATTGTTTCAACCAGCCTCCAGGCAACGGTTTCCACCATATCCGCCGGCCTGAATATCCGTTCCCGGATGCAGGGCGGTGCCATGCAGGAAGAGGCAATGAACCTTTTAGACCCGGTAAGAATCGATCGGCATGTTCTGTTCAATCCCCAGCTCAACTACATGTATTTTCTTTCGGCGGCTCTCTGCCCCACTTTTCTGCAGATTTTTGTCCTGATGGTCACCGTGATGGCCCTGGGAAGCGAATTTAAAAACCGGACCGCAGAACAATGGCTCAAGACGGCCGGGGGAAGTGTCTGGTGGGCGATCACCGGCAAGCTGGCCGTCTACTTTCTGTGTTTCAGCCTGGTGGGACTGATCATGCTGGCAGTCATATTTCCGGGTTTTGGTTTGCCTTTGCGGGGATCCGGTGCCGTTTTGATGGCCGGTACCCTGATCCTGATCCTGGCCTATATGGCATGCGCACTTGTCCTGGTATATCTTTTTCCCAGCCTGCGCATGGCCCTGAGTGCGGCGTCTTTTTTTTCCGGCACGGCGTTCGCGTTTGTGGGCATCACTTTTCCGCTGGAGGGGATGCCGGCCCTGGGCAAAGCCTGGAGCAACCTGCTTCCCCTGACCCATTACCTGCACCTGTTCCAGGAACAGACCCTGCGCCAGGCCCCGATATCCCTGTCTGTCCCTGATCTGTTGATCATGCTTGGATTCGTTGGCGCAGGCTACTGCCTGATTCCTTTGTTCAAACGCCACATGATCGACAGCCGTTACTGGGGAAAAGCATGATCAGACACCTGTTCTGCAATATCTTTGCGGAGCTGAATGCCATATTCAGGGACCCCGGGGTATTGATCATCATGGTCGGTGCCGTTGTATTCTACTCGTTTGTATATCCTTTGCCCTATTCCAGTGAGGTGTTGAAACAGGTGCCGCTGTCCATTGTTGACTATGATCGTTCAGCGTTGAGCCGGCAGCTGGTGAGAATGACCGATGCTTCGGAATTGTTACGGGTGGTTTCCCGGGACCCGGACATGGAACAGGCCCGCCGGAAAATTCAATCAGGCAGATCCAGCGGAATACTGGTCATACCGGACGGATTTGAAAAAGAGGTACTGCAGGGCCGGAAAACAACGGTGTCCGCCTATGTGGATGCCACTTATTTTCTGGTTTACCGGCAGGCCATGACCGGACTTGTCACGACGGTCCGGACCCTGTCGGCCGGGATAGAAGTCAGCCGTTTCAAGGCCGGAGGATGGTCCCATGAAAAAGCCCTGACAGACCGGTCTCCCCTCAACCTGATCAGCAGGTCCCTGTTCAACTCCCATATGGGTTATGCCACCTATATTGTCCCGGCGGTTCTGCTCCTGCTCCTCCAGCAGACCATGCTGATCGGCATCGGTATGCTTTCAGGCACGCGCCGGGAACACCTGCAGGAAAAAAAGGCCGTAATCCCGCTGCAGGGAGGCCCTCTGGTCAGAATCCTGGGTCAAACCATTGCCTGCATGGCCCTGTATCTGGTCCACATCTATTTCTTTTATGCGGTCGTGTACCAGATCTGGGATTTTCCTTTGCGGACCGGAATCCTTGAGATGTTTGTGTTCCTGCTTCCGTTCCTGCTGTCGGTTGTCCTGATGGGACAGTTTCTGGCAACCTTTTTCAAAAGCAGGGAATCATCCATCATCATGATTGTCTGGAGTTCAATGATTGCGGTTCTGATTTCCGGATTTTCATGGCCCGTGGAAACCATGCCTCACTGGATAAGGGCCATTTCCATGCTGTTGCCCAGCACCTGGGGGATTTCCGGGGGCCTTCGAATGGCCCAGATGGGTGCTTCTTTCAACCATGTAATGAATGAGTGGCTCTGCATGTGGGGCTTGAGCCTGTTTTACCTGGTCCTGGCCTGGATCTGCACCCGATTCATGGCAGGGGTATCTGAAAAAAATGGATAATCTGTTCGCTGGGGCGTCATTGCTACAAAACCGACATTCATGATAAAATGAATTGATTTTGAATAATCAGGAGGACGTTATTTCAATGATAGACAGAAAAGAAGAAAACACCGCCGTTCTGGTGGTGGATGTCCAGGGCGATTTTACCCGGCTGATGAATGGCAGCCTGGCAGTGGAAGGCACGGACCAGGCCTACCTGGATCAGGTGACCGCGGAAACAAGGCGGCTCAAATCCCTGGGATTTCCGGCTTTCGCCACCCAGGACTGGCATCCGGCCGATCATATCTCTTTTGTGACCCGGCATGAAGGTCATAACCCTTTTGACATCATCGACCTGGACGGCCGGGACCAGATTCTGTGGCCTCCCCACTGCATCCAGAACACCTTGAATGCACAAGTGCTGGTGGACAACCGCCTGTTCGAAGCCATCGTCAAAAAAGGCATGGATCCCGGATATGATTCCTATTCCGGTTTTTTTGATGACGGGGGCCATGACACGGGGCTGGATGCCCTGCTCAAAACCCATGGCATCACAGATCTGATCATGTTCGGACTGACCACGGATTACTGCGCCCGGGCAACGGCCATGGATGCCCGGTCCCTGGGATATGGGGTCCGCCTGATCAAAGACCTCTGCCGAGGGGTGGCCCCGGACACCACCCAAACCGCACTTGAAAAAATGGCTGAAGCCGGGGTGGTGATTGTGTGATTTTTCCCTGAGATCCGGATCAGACCCGCTAAATCATGCGCAACCATGAGGAGCTGTCTGGTCGCCTGACGTCTGAAGGGCTGCTTGTCACATCCTGATATACGTTTCAATGGAAAAGGCGATATCCGGGAATTCCCGGACAATTTTTTTGTCTTCCGTGATCAACGGCAGTCTGGTTTCCATTGCAAGCGCCACAAATTCGGCATCATATGATGATAAACTGCTGTCTTGAACGATGTTGAGAATCGCACCACAGTCTGGAACCGGCTTTGATACAACCAGGGCCATGGCCTCTTTGTAGATCATTTGGCATCCATCCGCATCTATGAGATTTTGACGAAGGTATGCACTTAACACGCTCATGAATTCATGATGCCACAAAATCGGAGAGCTCCACCGGCTGTCTTTCTGGTAAAGCGCTTCAGCAAGAGGGTTGTACGTATCATTGGGAATCAAAAGATAGGAGATGATATTGGTGTCCACAACGATCACGGCCTGCCCTCCTCGATCATTTCTTTCAATTCCTCCTGTGTGGGGTGAAATCCTTTGACATTTATGGTGTTTCTCAGTTTTTGTATCTCCTCCAGTCGCTGTTCAGTGGTTTTTTCATTTTTTACATATTGAGAAAGCCCGTATATGATCTGGCTGTTGATGGACCTTCGTTCCTCTTCAGCCATTCTTTTTATATCCTGATATAATACATCAGGGATTTCCCGGATTGTGATATTTGGCATGACGCCCCTCCTTTTTGAAGCGTTATTGTGTAACTGTCAGTTACATTATCACACCTGTCAGTTTCATTCAATCGTCATCATCAAAAAAGGCGGGAATGTTGTCGGGAGAATCCGCAAAAAAAAACAGCGGCAGGGAAAACCAGATTTCCCTGCCGCTGAATGAAGCGAAGTTGATTCAAAAATAGAACAAAGGCGTGGCCGGGATCAGCGGTTTTTCCACTCGGCCCGGCGTTTTTCCTCGAAACTGGCAATGCCTTCCAGGGTGTCTTCGGTTTTCATCAGGGTTTTGAGGAAATAGTTGGAGACCAGGTCCACGCCCTGGGAGAAACTGGTGCCGATGTGGCGTTTCACGGCCTGTTTGTTGAGCCGGATGATCAACGGCGAGGCCATGCAGATCTCCTTGACATAGGCGTCCACCGCATCCTTGAATTCATCGTCGTCCGCCACCTGGCTGACAAACCCCAGTTTGCGGGCCGCTTTGGCCTTGTAGGTCTTGCCGGTGGTGAGTATTTCGATGGCCTTGGCCGGGCCCACCAGTTCGGGCAGGCGCAGGGCCGCATAGGGCGGGAAAAACCCCAGCTTGATTTCGGGCTGGCCGAACTTGGCGTTCTTGCTGGCGATGATGATGTCGCAGGCAATGGCCAGTTCCATGCCGCCGCCCAGGCAGGCCCCGTGGACAGCGCCGATGACCGGGATGTCGATCATGTTGATGAGCTCGAAAATCCGGTTGAACACCGCCACCATTTCATCCACCTGCTCGGGTTTGTGGTCGCCTACTTCCACGCCGGCGCAGAAGCTTGGGCCTTCGCCGTTGATCACCAGGCATTTGAGATTGTCATCCGCGGCAATGGCTTCGAGTTCCGCGTTCAGGTCCTTCATCATGGGGATGTTGAGCACATTGTGTTTGGGCCGGTTCAGGGTGATCCGGGCCACCTGGTCGTCTTTCTGGACGGTTAAAAATTCGGATGCTGACATATGGTCCTCCTTTTTCTGATGCAGGTTTTTGAGGGTGCCGGTCCGGCATATGGGTCATCATATACCGGACCGGTGAGCATGTCCATATCCCGTTCAGGGAACGATCATCCCCGGATGATTCTCGGGGTGATCAGATGATGCTGGGGACAGATGGATTTCGGGTTCTGATAGGCGCAGCCCGCAAAGGCCTTTAGATAGTTTCTCAGCTCCTTCATCTTCACCACCTCATCTACCATGCCGTGTTTGGCGCAATAGGCCGGTCTGGAATTGTCGTGGTATTCTTTGGCCAGGGTGTTCATCTTCTCGATGACCGGCTCCAGGGGACGGCCCGCATCTTTCTCCTTGACCAGGCGCCGGGAATAACTGGCCGCGGCCGCGGTTTCCCCGTGCATGACATAGATCTCGGTGGTGGCGACCCCCAGGGTAAAGGCGTTGTGC
>JAABTO010000213.1 GCA_011389835.1 Desulfotignum sp.
TTTCGGCCGGCACATGGGGTGCCATGATATCAGTTTCGAGGTCTGCCCCGGAGAGGTGATCGGCGTGGTGGGGGAATCCGGGTCGGGCAAATCCACGCTCCTCAACTGCATTGCCGGCCGAATCCGGTCGTCCAACGGATCGGTCTGGTTCAGGACCCCTGCCGGCATGGAGGACCTGTGCCGGTGCGAAGAGGCCCGGATGCGCCAAATCATCCGGACAAGGACCGGGTATGTGACCCAGCACGCGGCCCAGGGACTGAAAATGCACATCAGTGCAGGGGGCAATATCGGGGAAAAGCTCATGGCTGCGGGCACCCGTCATTATGGAAAGATCCGGGAAGCGGCGTTGATGTGGCTGGACAAAGTGGAGATCGATCCCGGGCGCATCGATGATCTGCCGTCCACGTTTTCCGGGGGCATGCAGCAGCGGCTCCAGATTGCGGCCAACCTGGTGACGGCCCCTGAAATCCTGCTCATGGACGAACCCACTTCCGGGCTGGATGTATCGGTCCAGGCAAGGCTGATCGATGTGTTGCGCAAACTGGTGTTCAGTTTGAACCTGTCCATGATTCTGGTCACCCATGACCTGGCCGTGGCCCGGCTGCTGTGTCACCGGCTTTACGTGATGAAGCAGGGGGAGATCGTGGAATCCGGGCTCAGCGACCAGATTCTGGATGATCCCCGAAAGCCTTATACCCAGCTGCTGGTGTCATCCATACTCAAACCTTAAAGGATTACACCATGCCCAACTCCCGAATACCCCCCTCCTGGATCCTGAGCCTGGAACAGATTGAAAAGGATTTTGTGTTTCACCATCAGCAGGGCACCCGGATGACGGTGTTCAACGGCTTTTCCCATGAGTTTTATCCGGGAAAAGCCGCGATTTTGTCCGGTCCGTCCGGATCGGGAAAATCCACCCTGCTGCGCATGATTTACGGCACGTATAAAACCGAATCCGGTCATATCCGGGTCCGTCACCAGGGACGGCAGGTGGATGTGGCAGGCGCCTCCCCGGCCTTGATCTATGCCCTCCGGCGGGACACCATCGGGTATGTGAGCCAGTTTCTGCGGGTGGTGCCCCGGGTATCGGCCCTGGACACGGTCATCGAGCCGCTGCTGGCCAGGGGCGTGGCCCCGGAACAGGCGGCCGACGCCGGCCGGACCCTGCTGGAACGGCTGCATATCCCGTCCACCATGTGGCATTTGTCCGCCACCACCTTTTCCGGCGGAGAACAGCAGCGCATCAACCTGGCCCGGGGATTCATCGCCCCATATCCCATTCTGCTGCTGGATGAACCCACCGCGTCCCTGGACCTGAAAAACCGGGAAACCGTGATCCAGCTCATCACGGAAGCGCTGAAAAACAACACCTGCGTCATCGGGGTGTTTCACGATCCCGCAGATCACCGGTCCTTTTCCCACCAGGTGATCGACCTGTCAACGCAACCCTGTCAGGAGACTTTATCGTCATGACCTCAAAAAAACTGATACTGGGAGGCCCCCTGTTTGACGGGGTTTCCCTGTCCCCCCGGGGAACGGTCCTGATCGAAGACCGGAAAGTCGCGGCTGTATATCCCGATACCATCCATATGATCAACACAAAAGTGATCGACGTCCAGGGCCGGCTCATCATGCCCGGCCTGGTGGACCTGCATTCCGACAGCCTGGAACGAAGTATCGAGAAACGCAAAGGCGTGTTTTTCGACATCGATTTCGCCGTCCTGAACCTGGACCGCCAGGCGGCAGCCTGCGGCATCACCACCTTCTGCCATGCCGTCAGTTTTGATGACAACGAGCTGGGGCTGCGATCCCCTGAAGAGGCGGAACACTGCGTCAGGACCATCAAGGCGTTCAACGACTCGCCCCAGGCCCTGGTAAAGCACCGGATCCATATCCGGTACGAGGTGGGGTCTGAACGCAGCTTCCAGATCGTGACTCGGCTGGTGGAAGAGGGGCTGGTGGACCTGTTCTCCATCATGGACCACACCCCGGGCCAGGGCCAGTTCAAATCCATGGCCGCCTATGTCCGGTATCTGGTGTGTGAACACCAGGTGCCGGAACACCAGATCATTGAAAAAGCAAGACAGAAACAGGCCGGCAACGCCCGGGACTGGGAACTGGTGAGCACCCTGGCACATACCGTTGGCAACGCCGGTATTCCCATGCTCAGCCATGATGACGACACCCTGGAAAAGATCGACCTGATCCAGACCCTGGGCATCGGGGCCTGTGAATTCCCCATTACCCTGGAAGCGGCCCGAAAAGCCGGAAACTCAGGACTGCACATTTTCATGGGGGCCCCCAACCTGGTGCGGGACCGGTCCACCAGCGGCAGCCTCAAAGCCTCGGATGTGCTCAGACAGGACCTGTGCACCGGCCTGGTGTCTGATTATTACCCGGAATCCCTTCTCCAGGCCGCGTTCCTGGGAAAAAATCACACCGGATGTCCGGCATCGGCTCTCAGACAGGTGACCGCCGGCCCCGGGGATTATCTGAGCTCTCCGGCCCGGCCCGGCCGATTGACACCCGGCGCGGATGCAGATATCATCATTGTAGATCAGTCCCATACCTGGGCCCATATCACCCACAGCCTGGTGAAGGGCCGCACCGTTTTCAACACCCAGCTTCATGAGGCAGTGGCATGACCATCATCGGCGCAAGCATCGATCCGGTCCGCATCGACGGATCTCTCACTCTTCTGGAACAGGATTTACACACCTATCAAACCATCGGCCTCAAAGCCGTGGAACTGCCGGTTCACGGGCTGGATGCCATTTTCAACGGCACCCTGAACCCCGACAGAACAAGGCAGGTGATGGCCCTGCTGTCAGACTTTGATTTTTGTTATTCCATCCATTCCCCCAACCCCGTGAACCTGATGGACACCCGGGATCCGGGCCTGCACAAGGCCGTGCTCCTGGCCTCCCTGGAGTTTGCCCGGCAGATTCACGCAAAAGTGGTGGTGGTGCACAGCGGCCGGTTCATTCCGGAAGAGGAATTCAACGTGACCCCGGCACGGTCCCTGACCGTTTCCGAACAGACCCGGATGCTGGAAAACGAGGCCCGGCGTCTTCAGGAGATCGCGGGACAGTATCCGGACATCCGGATCGCTTTGGAAAACGCCCGGCCCTACCTGAGCCAAAGCCCCTACACCTATGCGGAACGCATCGAACCCCTGAAAGAACAGATCCTGCGGGTCAACCGGGACAACGTGAAAATCAACCTGGATTTCGGGCATTTGTTCATGGCGTCCCGGTTCTACCAGTTCGATCCGGTGGCAGCCGTAGCTCCGGTCAAAAATCTGGTGGTCCACACCCATGTGCATGACAATTTCGGCGGCGTGGTTCACCACTGGGAAAAACAGCAGACCCACCAGCTGCCCTTCGGCAAAGGAGATTCCCACATGCCCGTGGGATTCGGGAAAATCCCCATCCAGGCGATCCTGAACCTGCTGCTGCCCGATTACGACGGGCTGTTAATCATGGAACTGCGCAGCCGGTACCTGCCCGACACCCAAACCTCCCTGGACAACCTGTCCGCACTGGTCACTGCCTGTGAGTCAAAAAGAAACCGATGACAACTGCCCCATTTATCCGGGCATTCAGAAACGCGAGAACTGGCCCTTTCCAGACCCGGAAAAACTGACCGGCACCCATGAGGAAAAGCTGATAAAGCTTCGAAAAATCAGGGATGATATCAAAAAGCGGATTTCGGAATACTTTGCCATGGCTGATTGCTGGTAATCCGATTTCAGCTATCTTGATCTTCTGACGAAAGCAATTTTTCCAAAGGTCCGATGATAAAAGGCAGGTCTTCTTCCACTGTATTCCAGACAATCTGCTTGCTCACCCGAAAATATTCATGCACAATGACATTTCGTATACCTCGAATGCGTTTCCAATCGATATCCGGTGCTTTCACGACTGTTTCATCAGGAACATGTGAAGCCGCCTCACCGATAATCATCAATTGCTGGAGCACGGCATCCACGGTTTTCTGATCTTTTTGAAACTGTTCGAAAGTCATGTTTTCCGTATATCCGATTATCAACTGAACCGCATCCAATATGTCTTGAATCCTGAATCGCCAGTTTCTATGCGACATGAACAGCCTCCCCCAATATGTCTTCCCTGAGTGCAGGATGTAAGGCGTCCGGTGTCACCAGGTCCACAGGACATCCTAGCAAGTCGCTCAATTGATTCTTGAAATGTACAAAAGTAAAAAGGCCGATTCTGGCATTGGAATGGAATTCCACGAGAATATCCACATCGCTGTCCGGCCGCAACTCATCCCGCACCACAGAGCCGAATACCGAAATAGATTTGACTGAAAACTCTTCCAGCAATGCTCGATTGGCCTGAATCCTGGCGATAATTTCCTGCTTGTTCATGCCCCCTCCTTTTTCGAAGAAATCACCCTCATCCTGATTATCGTTCTTTCTGTGGTTGGTTTCAATCATTTTCAAACAGACAACCCCGCCACCGGCAATTCGTTCAGCTCCAGCCTGGCCATGATCCGGCTGACCTCGGAGGGGGTATAGAACTGGCTCTTGCTTTTACCGCTTTCCTGGGCAAAATAGCGCATCAGGTATTCATAGGCATCTCCCAGGATATCGTCATGATCGGCCCGGTTTCTTGAAAAATCCAGGGAAGGGCTGTTGAATTTGTTGATGAGGTTGGTCAGGCGGTCCACCAGGGCCCGGCCTTCCCCCAGCTTGTTGGGGTCGTTGAAATCCGGAAAATCGCTGCGGGCCAGGCGGGGATTGCTGTCGATCAGCGGCTGGATCACCCGGGTGTTGATTCTGTCCCCGATATCATCCCGCCCCCGGAGCTGGAGCATGTCTTTGAAACCGGCCCCTTCCGGGATGATCACCGGCGGTTCGAATCCGTCATAATCCGCGTACTTGTCTGATATATATTTGATGAACAGCATGAACAGCACATAATCCTTGTACTGGCTGGCGTCCATGCCACCGCGCAGTTCATCGCAGCTTTGCCAGAGAAAGGCGTAGAGTTGAGATTTTTTGAGGGCCACTGAAGATTGTTCCCATTCTGGTTTGAGTGTCGAGGGTCCACATCTAAAAAATTCCTGTCACTATATCGGCCCGGGTGCCGGTTGTCAAACGCAATTCCCCCGGAGCAGCGTGGCTTTGGCACGACTGATCGATGCCATGGCAGAAAAGGAATCAAAATGAAAAAAATCAAAGATCTGACGCCGGGAGAACGTCCCAGGGAAAAGCTTCCGGAAAGAGGGGCGGCGGTGCTGTCGGATCAGGAGCTTCTGGCCGTGATTCTCGGCAAGGGAAACCGGAATGAAGATGTGCTGTCCCTGGCGGACATCATGCCCCTGATTCAGCATTACAGCGACCGCAGGCAAGAACATTTTCTGGGGATCTCCATCAACGTTGCCAATGAAGTGATGAATATCCGGATGATCACCATCGGGCTGGTGAACAAAACCCTGATCCACCCCCGGGAGGTGTTTGCCGATGCCCTGGCGGACCGGGCATCCGCCATCATCGTGGCCCACAATCACCCCAGCGGCAGCCTCCAGCCGAGTCCCGAGGACATCCGCATCACCGGACAGCTCAAAGAAGCCGGCACCATTCTGGGGGTTCCGCTGCTGGAC
>JAABTO010000214.1 GCA_011389835.1 Desulfotignum sp.
GTAGAAATTCTCCCCGGACTGTTTTTTGGTATGGCACCACCCGGGTCAGGCCTTGGGTGAACAAAAAATCCACCGCCCGGGCCACACGGTCCCGGAGCGCCCGTTTTTTTGGATCAAACTGTTCCACCAGGACCCGCCGGCCCAGCGTATCTTCCATCACCACCCGGGACAAAGAGCGCTCCGGGCTGCCCTGAATCTCGATATCGGTCCGGACACAGTGGATATCGATCTGCCATTGATCAAGGATCCATTGGCGGAAAACAGGATTTGACCAGTTCACCATATGTGTTTGACCGGTGTTATTCTTTGAAGCTGTTCCGGCAATAGGTTTCCCTGACCCGGAACGCGGCAATCAGGGCCAAAATGCACAGTATAATCATGGCGATGAATCCGTTCTGGTAGTCGGCTGCGCTGTAAACCCGGACCCCGGCTGTCATGGTGCCGTCCCAGGTCAGGTCCGCAATGTAGCCCACCAGGGGCTGGGCCAGGGCCGTGCCCACGAAACAGCCGGTGTTGACGACGCTGACCCCCATGCCGGACAGGTTGGGATGGACAATCTCCTTGGCCGCGGCAAAAGTGATGACAAATCCGGATGCGGCAAATCCCATAAAAGCAAACAAAAGATAACCGCTGATGCCCGGTGTCCAGGGCAGGTACATCAGCATGGGCCAGGACACCAGGAACGCGGCGGCCGCTGCAATCAGAAACGGTTTTCGCCTGCCGATTCTGTCGGAGATCCATCCCCAGAACAAAGCCCCGAGGGCAAAGCTGAGCAGCTGGGCCGTCATGAGGTTGGCGGACGCCCCCCGGCTCAGCTGGTGGACATCCTGCAGATACCGGATGCCCCACAGTCCCATGAACGCATAGCTGCTGCCGATCATGCCCAGCTGAACCCAGAACCCGGGCCAGACCTGGAGGGTCATGGCCACGCTCTTGAGGTTGGTCACCCAGTGGCGGGTGTGGATGTCCAGGTTGCCCCCATAGGTGTTGGGCGGATCAAATCCCATGTCCTGGGGCTTGTTTCTGACCAGCAGAAATCCGGCCAAAGCCAGTATCAGAGAAAGGGAACCGATTCCCGTGAACACCGTCCGCCACTGAAACACCGTGAGCACCTGTGCCAGAGGGCCGGCCGCCAACACTCCGCCGAGATTGCCGAAAAACAGGGTCAGGCCGCTCATGATACCGAACACCTTTTCATGGAACCAGACCGCGTTGTTCTTCATGATGGCGATAAAGACCACAGACACGCCGAGTCCCACCAGAAACCGGCCGGCCAGGGCGATTTCAAAACCCGGCGCAAGGCCGAACAGTATCGAGCCGGTGCCGGCCACCAGGTTCCCGAAGATGATGGATGTCCGCGTTCCCAGGGTATCGGCGATCACGCCGGACGGAATCTGCATGACCGCATACACGGCAAAATAGACCGCAGCCAGAGACCCCAGGCGGGCTCCGCTGATGCCGAAATCCGCCATGAGAAATTCCGACACCACCCCCGGTGCCATGCGGTGAAAATACACCAGAATATAAGTGAGGATGAGAATGGCGAATATGGACCATCTGGCCAGCTCAAACCGGAAATCCGAGGGGCCGGAAGCATTGGCGACACGTTGTTTCATATAACGATTTCCTTATTTTTAAAGTTTGAACCGCTTAAATACAGGTTTCGCATCACTCTGTCAATCCGGATCTGGGTTATGGATCATCACGGGTATGGGGAAGTGAGTGGCACAGACCCGGGGTGTTATTTTTATGGAAACCGGGTTGACAGCAGATGGAATTCGATTTATCATATGATAAACTGTTCATATGTTGAGGTGATAAATGGATGTCTGTGACGTCAGATGCATTGATGAAGAAAAGGTGAGAAAGACACAGCAATCGCTGCCATGCAATGAAAATATCAGCCGGATGGTGGACATTTTCAAGGCCCTGAGTGACCCGACCCGCCTGAAAATCGTCCTGGCCCTGCTGAACCGGGAACACTGTGTGTGCGATATCGCGGTGCTTTGCAGTCAGTCTGATTCCGCCGTGTCTCATCAGCTGCGGATCCTGCGGACCATGAAAATCGTAAAGAACCGGAGGCAGGGCAAAATCATGTATTACTCGATCAATGATGATCATGTGGTGTCACTGATTCAGATGAGCCTGGATCATGTGGCACACTGTTGATAAGGAAATGGAGAAATGAGCATTGTGTTTGATATATTGACGGCATCGTGGCATCTGTATCTGGATGTGGCCGTGTACATGCTGTTCGGGTTTTTTATCGCCGGATTGCTGCATGTGTTTTTCAAAGCGGAAAAAATAAAGACCTATCTGGGAAAAGGCAGGATCAAACCGGTGGTCCTGGCGGCGTTTTTCGGTATCCCTTTGCCGTTGTGTTCCTGCGGTGTGGTGCCGGTGGCCACGGGCTTGAAAAAACAGGGGGCCAACAGCGGGGCGGCATTGTCATTCATGATATCCACGCCTGAAACCGGGGTGGATTCCATTGCTGTGTCCTGGGCCATGCTGGATCCGGTCATGACGGTGATCCGGCCGGTGGCCGCGTTTATCACGGCCGTTTCCACAGGGATCGCCCAGAATTTTTTTGGAAAGGACAGTTCCTCGGCGGACAGAATCGACCCCAAACCATCCGGCGGGTGAGGGTGTTCCCATGGCACCCGTGCAGGTGCACCCGTACAAACACCCTCTTTTTTTCCCCGGTTTGTCACCGGCATGAAATATGCCTTTGGCGAACTGGTCAGCGATATTGCAAAACCCTTTGCCGTCGGAATCCTCATTGCCGGCATCATCACCTTTTTTTTCCCGGAAGATCTGACGGTCTGGGCCAATGATCACCGGTTTGTCTCCATGTTGATCATGCTTGTTGCCGGGATCCCCATGTATGTCTGCGCCACCGCTTCCACCCCCATTGCCGCGGCCCTGATTCTCAAGGGGCTCAATCCCGGGGCCGCCTTGGTGTTTCTGCTGGCCGGTCCGGCCACCAATGCCGCCACCATCAATCTGGTGAGAACCATTTTCAATACCCGGACCCTGGTGATCTACCTGTCCATGATCGCCGTCACCTCCCTGGCCATGGGGGTCGGTGTGGATGCGGTATATGAGTTCATGGGCATCCGCGCCAGCGCGGTGGTGGGGCAGGCAGCGGAAATCGTGCCGGCCTGGATCCAAATCCCTGCCGCAGCCTTGCTGGCCGGCCTGATGGGATATAATATCTGGAAAAACTCCAGACAGTGCACTTCTTCTGTGTGCACGTCCGGATGTGCCGAATGAACCGAAACTGCTTCCGCGTTTATCTGAGGCGCTTGCCGATGGAGAACGCGTCCCCGATTTTTTTGCCGACACTGAAATACGCTTTTTCGGCAGTGGCATACAAAATCGGTTTCACTTTTTCAATGTCGGGCATCCCGTTTTCCGCCAGGACGGATTCATCCGCCTTGATGTCCACAATTTCCCCGACAAACTGGGTGTGCAGTCCGATCTCCAGGGTGTGTATCAGTTTGCATTCCAGAATCAGGGGAAACTCCTTGACATACGGCGCATTGACCTGGTCGCTTTTGACCGGGGTCAGGCCGGCGGTTTTAAACTTGTCCTCGGTTTTCCCGGATGCCATGCCCAGATAATCAGCTGCTTCCACATAGGTTTCTGAAGGAATGCTCAGAGTATAAGCACCGCTGTCAACCAGACACTGATAACTGTAGGTCGCTTTTCTCAAAGACACGGTCACACACGGCGGGCTGGAACAGCATATCCCGCCCCAGGCCGCAGTCATGGCATTGGGTTTACCGTCCTTGTCATAGGTCCCCACGATCAATACCGGTGTGGGATATAAAATGGTTTTTGCGCCGATGGATTTTTTCATAGTGCACCTTCCTTTCTCATTTTTAAAAGCTCTTCTGTTATGGCATTGTGGCGTGAGAACATCGTATCCGTTGAACCTGGACATTCATGTTCAACAGTTCCACTGGATTGCCGAATTGGGTATAGATGGCAACGTCGGCAGCATCTCTGCCAAAGGCGATCGCGATACGCCCCCCGTTCAGATCTGATCGCGTCGGATCGAATGTGTACCACCGATTTCCAACATATGCCTCGAACCAGGCGTGCAGATCCATTGGTTCAAGCGTCTCAAGGTAACCCACTACCATGCGGGCAGGTATGGACAGCGCCCGGCAGCAAGCGATACCCAGATGGGCCATGTCCCGGCAGACGCCGTGCCCAAGCTGGTTTACCTCAGAGGCACTTATTATCTGCTGTCCGAGACCTGGTGTATACCGTATCGAATCGCGGATATAATCAACAATGGCATGGCATTGATCGTATCCGGCAGCCCTTGCTGTTGAAACCGATGCCGCCATTTCCGTAAAACGATCCGATTCACAATAACGGCTTGGATACAGGAAAGGCAGAACTTCATCCGGCAGGTGCTGGACTTCGATAAACGGGGCGCCAGGGGCTGAGTCGGACGCTTCCGCCGTTTCGATATCAACGGATGTACTGACTGAAAAATGCCCGGCAGGCGCAACCAATCGTTGACACAGATTGCCGAACGAATCTGTGAACTCTACCGCCGGTACACTGGGCGATAAAATATACTCTTCGCGTGCAATCCACTGATGCCAGCCACTACGGGGACGAAGCATCAGTAAAAACGGGGTTGGAACCGAAGAGTGAAATTCAAGAAGACAGGATGCGTTTAACCACATGATGCTCCTTTACAAACTATACCCTGGTTGGGCATGAAAAGTACTCGGGTTTCTTTATCACTCAATCAGACAATCCATCGACAAAACTCAAAGGAAGTGCAAACAATATCCCTTTTCCTGGTTCAGTAAGGTCTCCACAGAGAGATTTCACGATACCTGCCGCTTTGTCGAGGGTCTCTTTGTCCTTAACCACGGTAAAAATCATTTTATTTGACGGTTCCATGTGTCTCAATGTTTTTTTAATCCCTTCGATGCCCGGTGTGGCGGCACCGATTTGCATAAGGACCCGCCCCATGCCCGTGCTGTTGATCACAGTCGATCCCTTTATATTCAATCGGGCAAATTCTTCGAGAATGGCGGGGAGGTGTTCTGTCTGCTCCAATACGTTTACAAGTAAATACATGATGATTCTTCCCTTTCGGCGGTTAGCAGATTCAGTACAAATTTCTGAACATGTTGAGCCATTTGATTTGCATTTTTCAGTTGAATGACCATATCAAGTTTTGAACAGTATGGGTATCATAAATTTATTCAGCCTCAGAAAATTCATGCAGGGATAGTCAAGTACCTGGCTTTGCCGGAGGCACTTGACTATCTGCCCCATGATTTGATTTTGTCCGATACCGGCAAAGAGTCCTTCAAACAGCTTTACAGATATTTGAAATATTGATAGGAAGCACTTGTTTCCAGTTTTGGCGGGCTGGATAGACATTTGAAAACAGCTGCAGAATGCAAGAGGAGTTGTCCATGTCTGAAAATATCTGCTCCAGGCGCAGGTTTCTGGGCCTGATGGCGGCGTTTCTGCCGGGGGTCTCTCTGCTGAAGGGGGCGGGGACGGCCATGGCCGGGGAAACGGTGAACCAGGACGGGGCTGAAGGATTGCGGCATGCACAGCCGTCCAT
>JAABTO010000215.1 GCA_011389835.1 Desulfotignum sp.
ATCCGGGTCACCACAAAAACGATAACGGTCACCCCCAGAATCACGATCAGGCCGTGAACCAGGCGCCTGTAAATGAACCGACCCATTATGTCCGTGGTCCCCTGATTTTTCCATCCCCGGCATCCGGCACACCGAAAACAGGTTTGACCGGCTTTACCGGCATGTCATTTCCTGAATCAACAGCCTTGCATCCACCCGGCCGGGCCATTCCAGGCGCTGACTCATCCCGTAAATGTCTTCGATATTCAACAGCCACACAAAATAGGCCTGATCATACGCCCGCTGTACCGACTGGTGATACAGGCGTTCCCTTTTCTGTTCATCGGTTTCGGACCGGGCCGCATCAATGAGTGATGCCAAGGTCTGATCCGTATTGGACGCGCCCACTCCCCCGGCCTTGTAATAGGCTGAAAAGCTTTTGTCCGCATCTAAAAGTTCATTGGAAGAAACCACAAAAATGGCATCGGCTCGGGTCTTGCGGTCGAACAGCCGGTTGAGATATTCATTGAATTCAAAAATCCGCACATCGACTTTCAACCCGGCCTGCTCCCAGTATCCAGCCACCGCTTCCACCATGTCCCGATCCTTGAGCCACCTTCCGCTGGTACCGATCAGCTCGATGGTCTGTCCTTTCGCCCCGGCCTCTTCAATCAGTTTTTTGGCTTTGTCCGGATCATACGGATAGGCCGTGACCTGATCGTTGTATCCAAAAAAGGACGGACTCAACAGCTGGCCCTGGGCCACCTGGGCATACCCTTCGAACAGACCGTTGGCCAGCGCCATTTTGTTGACCGCATAGTTCAAAGCCTTCCTTACCTGCAGGTCTTTTGTGATGCCGCTGTCCGCGTTGAGAATGATAATGGGATGTTCCAGCCCCAGCACGTTTACCGATCTGGGCACATGGCTGGTGAATTCGGGCAAAAGATTGGTGATCAGGTCGAACTCCCCTGCCATGAGTCCGGCCAGCCGTGTCCCGGCCTCTTCGATGAACCGGTATCGGACCGACGGAATCTGGGGGGCAGACCCCCAGTAATCTTCATTTCGTTCCAGATCGATGTACTGCCCCCGCTGCCAGGTCACAAACCGGTAAGGACCGGTACCGACCGGTTTTTCGGCAAATTTGGGATCTTTGGAATGCACCGGCGGCACCACCTTGAGCCAGTAGAGCCGGGAGGGCAGAATGGGGTCGGGTCCGTTGGTGATCACATGCAGGGTCAATTCGCCGGTTGCCCGGGCCTCTTTGATGGTGGAAAAAAACGAGATCTGTTCGGAATTGAAATCCGGATCGATCACCCGGTGGATACTGTAAACCACGGCATCGGCATCCATGGGCTCCCCGTTGTGAAATAAGATACCGGGCCGCAAGGTCACTTGCCAGGTGTCGGGTGCCACCAGTTCGGGCATTTGTGCCGCCAGATGCGGAATCAGATCCCCTTCCGGGGTCCTTGTAAGCACGGTGTCATAAATATTGTCGTTCACGGCCCGTTCACCACCGTCTTCCCGGATCTGGGGGTCCAGCGTGGTGGGTTCAGAGCCCAACGCAATGGTCACCTTTTCACACGCCGCCCATGCAGAGCCCGTTAAAAAGATTCCTAACCATACTGCCGCCAGAAATAAACCTCTCCACTTGTTCATTGCCCCTCCTCCATGTCTGACATTTTTTCCTATTATTGTTTTTATCCATCTTTTCCGGATGGTCCCAAAAAGGCTACCGGTTCTGGATGGAATTCAGAATATTTTTCAGACCGGCCTTTTTCACCCGGTCTTGGATCACCGCCGGATCCGTCATGTACCATCCCTTCTCTTTCATCCGTTCAAACAGCACCGACCCGGAAAAAGTAAATTTAAGACCCAGGCCTTCGGGCGTCTGCATCTGCTGCCGGACAAAAGCGACGGCATCGCCGATCACCGATTCTTCCGGAAGCTTCAATGCAGTTTTTCCCCGCAACTGCCGGACCGCATTGATTCCGGCCAGGGTACCCGTACAGATGGCTTCCGTATGCCCCACCATGAGTCCGGCTTTTTCACCGGCACAAAACAGATTGTCCACCCCGTCCACTTTCAAGGCATCATCTCTGGGAGACATGCCCATGTACCGTACGGAGTTGCCCATGCCGCCGGCATAAGGATCCTCGAACCGGGCATTCTCCAGCCCGGGAATCTTTCTGAGCACATCCAGCGGGAAAAACGGGGTCATGAGTTTGGCATGGCCGGTATCCAGCAGAATCACATTTTGTTCAAAATCAGCAATGGCATATTGCTGACAGGCTTTCAGCGACAGCTTGCCGGTCATGCGCAGGTGTTCATCCAAAGGAATGACCGCCACGCCGGTGCCATTGAGCTGTTTGAGCAGGTCCGGGGCCAGAGACTCTTTGTGAAGCTTGCAGGACCCGCTCACAGCTCCGATCTGATTCCCTTTCTGCCCGTTGATTTCCGCAACCCCTGCTTTGGCGGCAATACTGACCCGGCCTCCAAAGGAATGGCATCTGAGAATGCACATGGCGCATCCATTGCCGTGCCTGGCGCAATTGGCCGGAGGCCCGGCTGTGCCCGTGGTCTCGATAAACACGTCTCCGTCGAACCGGACCTCTTTTCCGGCTTGTTTTCCCAGGACCGCAGAAACACGACGGCCCTCCATCTCCACATCTGTGATCCGGCATCCGGTTTCAATACAGACGCCCAAGGCTTCCAGAAATCGCCGGATTTTGGGCTCCATGGTGGACACATCATATAATGAGGCATGAAGATGTCCCGGAAAGGTGATATCTTTATGAAGAAAATTGGATTCGATCACTGAAAACAGATCCCCTCCCCCCATGGCTTTGAGCTCTTCGGTGGCAGTGAGCCGGCCATTGTTGCGCATGATGCCGCCCACAAGGCCCGTACCTAAAAGCATGTCCGTGCGTTCCAGCAGGAAAACGTCCGCTCCCGCTTTTCCGGCGCTGACCGCTGCGGCGCATCCGGCCCATCCGCCGCCGACAACAATGACCCTCATATTTATATCTCCGTCTGGATAATTTGTGTCAGGTTGAAAGACTTGTTATTTTGAAAAATCCGGTTTTTATTGTCAACCCATTTGTGACTTTGGGTGTTCAGGTTTCTGATTTTATCTGGATATTGCGCCAGCCCGTTCTGCTCGATTTTTTTAACTGACCGGTTCGGACCCCGCCGGATCATTCATACAAAACGAATATCAGGAATTTGAAAAAAGAAATTCGATTCTTTCCCTGCTTTTCACCAGATCCCGGGTATCGGCTGAAAACACCTCAAGCGTGATGGTATCGTCATACCCGGCCTGTTTAAGGGATGACACCAGGGAAGTGAAATCGATATTGCCTTTTCCCACGGCCAGGTGATCGTCTTTTTTTCCAAAATTGTCACTCACGTGCACATGTCCGATATGCGGTCCCAACCGGGTGACAAATTGTGCCAGCCGTGTCTGTTCAGGATCACCGATATTGGCGTGTCCGGAATCCAGGGTCATTTTCAGGCGGGGAAATTCCCTGAACAGGGCCTCGAACGGCCCCGGTTCGTAAAACAGGTGATAAGCCGGAAACATGTTTTCAAAACACAGCTGTAAGTCCAGGCCATCTGCATGGGCCATAATGGCGGTCAGCCCGTCATGGGCATATTTTCGGGCTGTCTCCATGGCAAATACGCCCATGCCGGTGATGTACCCCGGGTGCAGCACCGCTTTTTGGGCATTGATTTCAGCCGCCGCATCCAGGGAATGCTTCATTTCATCCACAGAGGCCTGACGGATGGCCGGTGTCAGATCCGGTGTGTACACAAAACAGGGCAGATGACAGATCACCGGCAATCCCTCATCCCTCAGGGTTCCGATTATCCGGTTTTTCAACTCACGGATTTTTATCCAGTGCCCTTCGGGCGGATCCATGGACAGTTCAAAATAATCAAATCCCAGGTCCGCCACTTTCTGTATTTCATCACATACCGGCTTGACCGGAAAACCCGGTGCCCCGTATTTCATTTTTGCTGTCTCCTCATTACGGTTCCGGGTCATTCGGATAATTTTTTCAGAAACCGTCCCATTTCCTTTTCCACGCTCTGTTTCAACTTCTCCACACTTTCAGACGACGTGTCCGTAAAAATCGAAGTGATCACGCCTTTGATATCCGGCTGAATGGCCGGATTTGTCAGGGGTCCCCGGATATATATCGGAACGGGAAGTCCGGCAAGTTCAGTCAGTTCACTGCCTGCCTGGCCTTTGGAAGTTTCCACCACCGTGATGATTGCTTTGTAATCAATGGTTTCATGGATGATATCCACCACCGTGCCGGTTCCGGACACCCGCAAAGCCGGAGATTTTCCGGAAAGATCGTCGAGAACGACCACCCCGTTTGTCACCACCGGATTTCCGGTGAGTTCCGTAAAATCGGTTTCCTCTTCTTCTGAGACTGAAAAGGTCCGGTTGTCCCGCAGCGATTTGAGGCTGCGCAGAAATTTTCCCACGTTAAATCCCTTGACCGCTCCGTTTTTGAATGAAAAGGACATGTTGCCGTTCAGCTGCTGTTTCATGGCATCCACCGCTGCCCCGCGGGTGGTCAGGGCGGCGGTGACATCTCCGGTACCCCGGATCATGGCTTTTTCGGTCATATCTTCGAGCAACGGTTCCACCTCGATCCCTTTCAAAGAAGAGTTCACCGAAAGTTGAGGAATATCACCCGCGGCATTCAGCGTCACTTTTCCATCATACACCCCGTTGTAAAGATTCGCAGACAACGGCGCGGCATTGATGATCCCATCTTTTGCCGTCAGTTCCGCCCGGACCTGGGACAACGATGCCCCGGAAACAACCAGGTCGTCCACGGCCAGGGCTGCATTGACCTTCAGGTTCCGAAGCAGTGCCACTGGAATCTGAGCGCCGGCACCGGCAGCCACTGTTTCCGGGGTCACGGGTTTAGATGTCCGTTTTTTGCCTTGTCTATCCGAAGCCCCCGGCGGCAGATACCGGTCCACATTGATCTGATCGACGGCCAGTTCAACAGTGATATCCGGGTTTGCAAAATCCTTTACTGCCAGACTGCCGTTCATCTGCGTATCATCCAGAACCCCGGACAGGCCGATCAACCGGATATCCGTGGCAGACCCGTCAAACCGGGTTTCAAAGCCCACTTTTTCAAACACCTTGACATCTGTGGTTTCCGGCAGGGGGATGGCCAGTTTTTTTGCAAGCTGCCGAAGGTTGAACCGGGCCACGGAAAGATGACCACTGTACTCCGGAGAGGTCTGAATGTTTTCGGCTACCAGACTGCCGGAGACTGACAGATCCAGCCCTGAAATTGAAAAAGAGGGCAGCTCTAGCCGCTGTTGTGCCCTCTGCCATTGAACCGGCATCTCCAGGGCCACGAAAGCCGGGGGCCCGGACATCTTTTTTCCGGACAGCCCCAGCTGCACCTTCAACGGATCCAATTTCAGGTTTTGATCGTTTCCATCGAATCGCACCTGTCCGGTCACCGTGTCCAGCAGATCGCCCAGATCCGGTTGATTGAGGGCATGAAGCAGGCGGATGGGAAGGGC
>JAABTO010000216.1 GCA_011389835.1 Desulfotignum sp.
GGATTTTCGGGGCGTCCTTGCTCAGGATGTTGCGGATGAAGGATTTGCGGGACGGTCCCATGAGCACGGGAAATCCGAGATCCACAATGGTTTCCAGACATTTGATGAGCTGCAGGTTGTGGTGCACGGTTTTGCCGAATCCGATGCCCGGATCCAGGATGATCCGGGATTTTTCAACGCCCCCGGCGATCATATCCCCGGCCCGGACCGCGAGATAATCGCTGATCTCCTGCATCAGATCGTCGTAAACCGGGTCGTTCTGCATGGTTTCCGGTGTGCCTTTCATGTGCATGAGGATCACCGGGACCTGATACCGGGCCGCCACACCCACCATGTCCGGATCCATTTCAAAGGCGGAGATGTCGTTGATGATGGCGGCCCCGGCATGCAGGGCTGCTTTGGCCACCGGGGCTTTTACCGTGTCGATGGAAATGGGAATGCCGATTTTTTTCGACAGGGTTTCAATGACCGGCACCACCCGGTCAATCTCTTCCTGGGTCGAGACCGGCTTGGAAAACGGCCGGGTGGATTCGCCGCCGATGTCCAGGATATGGGCACCCTGTTCAGCCAGGCGGATGCCCTGGGCCACGGCGGCATTGTAATCATGAAACCGGCCGCCGTCTGAAAAGGAATCCGGGGTCACATTCAGAATTCCCATGATACAGGCCCGGGTGCCCAGATCCAGCTGAAATTTTCCAAACGTGAGTTGAAATCCGGACATGGCCTATTCCTTGTCAGATTCTTCGGGCCCGGTTTCTTCCGCGCTTTCCGGCCCGGGTGCCGGTCTGCCGGTCTGACCGGCTTGGGTGTGTGCCTGAGAATCCGTGTCCTGGGCTGTATGATGATCCGGTTTGGAGCGCACATTACGCCGGCCGTGAAAATCATATTCCGGCCGCATTTCCGCGATCAAGTCGTCCAGTTCCGCCCCCAGCACGGTTTCCTTTTCAATGAGCAGGTCCGTGAGCCGGTGCAGAATGTCGATGTTTTCCTCCAGGATCTGTTTGGCTTTTTTGTAGGCATTGTCCACCAGCCGGGCCACTTCCGCGTCAATCTGCTGGGCCGTGGCCTCGGAATATCCTTTGGCCTGGGTCATTTCCCGGCCGATAAAGATATTCTCATCATGGTCTTCATAGGACAAAGGCGCGAGTTTGTCGCTCATGCCGAAACTGCGGATCATTCGGTTGGCCAGTTTGGTGGCCTGTTTGATGTCATTGGCGGCCCCGGTGCTGATGCGGTTGAAGATGAGTGCTTCCGCTACCCGGCCGCCGAATGCGATGGACAGTTCGCTTTCCAGCTGGTCCTTGTATTTGAAATCCCCTTCCTCGGGCAGAAACCAGGTGACACCGGCGGCCCGTCCCCGGGGGATGATGGTAATTTTGTTGACCGCATCGGTGTTGGGAAGGAACCGGGCCACCAGGGCATGGCCGCCCTCATGGTAGGCGGTGGTCTTTTTCTCGTCTTCCTTGATCACCTTTGATTTTCTTTCAAGGCCCATGTACACCTTGTCCTTGGCGTCTTCAAAATCTTTCATGGTCAGTCTGTCATTGTCCCGCTTGGCTGCCAGCAGGGCCGCCTCGTTAACCAGATTCTCCAGATCGGCCCCGGAAAATCCCGGGGTCCCTCTGGCCAGGATCATAGGATCCACATCCTGGTCCAGGGGCGTTTTTTTCATGTGCACCCGCAGAATACCTTCCCGTCCCAAAATATCCGGCATATCCACCACCACCTGGCGGTCGAACCGCCCCGGCCGCAGCAGGGCCGGATCCAGGACATCGGCCCGGTTGGTGGCGGCCATGAGAATGACCCCTTCGTTGGACTCGAACCCGTCCATCTCCACCAGCAGCTGATTCAGGGTCTGTTCCCGTTCATCATGACCGCCGCCCAGACCGGCCCCTCTCTGGCGGCCCACCGCGTCGATCTCATCGATGAATATGATACAGGGTGCGTTTTTCTTGCCCTGGGCAAACAGGTCTCTCACCCGGGAGGCGCCCACGCCCACAAACATTTCCACAAAATCGGAACCTGAGATGGTGAAAAAAGGCACCCCGGCTTCGCCTGCCACGGCCCTGGACAAAAGGGTTTTTCCGGTGCCGGGGTTGCCCACCAGCAGCACCCCTTTGGGAATCCGCCCCCCCAGACGGGTGTATTTGTCCGGATTTTTCAGAAAATCCACCACCTCGGTGAGTTCTTCCTTGGCCTCATTAATACCCTGCACATTTTCAAAAGTGACTTTTTCCTTTTTGTCATCCATAAGCCGGGCCCGGCTTTTGCCGAAGGACATGGCCTTGCCGCCCCCGGCCCCGCCCTGCATCTGGCGCATGAAAAAGATCCACACCCCGATGAGTACGATCATGGGCAGCCAGGACACCACAATGGACATGAGCCAGGAGGATTCGGCCGGCGGCTTTGCTTTGATATCTACCCCGTTGTTCCGGAGCATCGGGATCAGTTCCGCGTCATTGGGGGCAAAGCTTTTGTACCGCACACCGTTGGTGTCGGTGAAATACAGCTCCTGTCCCTGGATCACCACGCTCTGTACCCGGTCTCTTTCCACCAGGGAAAGGAATTCCGAATACCCGATATCGGTCTGTCCGGCCTGCTGCTGGTTGAATATGTTGTACAGCATGACCATCATCAGGACGATCACCAGCCACAGCGAGATATTTTTATAAAACTGATTCAATGGTTTCCCTCTCTTTAATCATCATCAAAAATACATTAAAACTTTAGTATATATAAACATAATTTGGGAATATACAAGAAAAAGTTTTCCCGGTGTTCGAACGTTAGGCCTTTGGCGGCCCGAGTCCGGAAGGTTTTTGCATCCGTCCGAGTTGCCGCAGAGGCATGGTTTCCTTTTTGACGCAGATCCGGTTCCGGGTTTTGTAGATCCGGATCCGGTCCGGCAGGTCCAGATGTTTGCCCGGCGCTGCATGGGCGGTCAGATGACGGATCGCCGAGATATGCTCATGGGTGATCCGGCGCAAATCGGATTTGACACTGACAATGGCATGCCGGAGCACCCGGGGAAACAGGGCCGGATGCAGGGCTTCCAGCCCCGGAAGCGACAGCACGACCGATGTGGCATTCTTTTTTTCCACACAGGTGTCAAAGGCCTGCCGGGCGTGCTCATCCAGAAAATGGTCCTCAGGACCCAGGATCCGGCTCAGCCGGTTCAGGCCCTGTTTTATGCCGGGATTATATTCCTTTTCCAGCAGCGGAATCAGAAGGTGCCGGATTCGATTTCTCAGATACACCGGATCCCTGTTGGAATCGTCCGTAACAAACGGCTGTCCCAAAATATCCAAAAACGCCAGGACCTCCTTTTTGGACCGGTCGATCAACGGGCGGATGACCCGGTCATCTCTTTTGGCCGGGATCCCGGCCAGTCCGCTGGGGCCGCTGCCCCGGAGCAAAGCCATGAGTACCTGTTCTGCATTGTCATCTCTGGTGTGGCCGGTGGCGATGCAGGTGTATCCGTTGGCAGCGGCGGTCCGGGAAAAAAAATCGTATCTGGCCCGGCGACCGGCATCCTCCAGAGAGGTTTTCCGGTGACGGGCCAAAGCGGCCACATCCCGGGTCTCACAGACACAAGGCAGGCCGTGGGTATCGGCAAACTGCTGGACAAACGACTGGTCACGGTCGGCATCCCCATCCCGCAGCCCGTGGTTGAGATGGGCCAGGCCGATCCGGATGCCCAGTTCCGTTGCCAGGCGCATCATTACCCGGACCAGGGCCATGGAATCCGGTCCTCCGGAAACAGCCAGAAGCACGGCGTCTGTGGTCCGGACCATGTCATGGGCCTGGAGAGTCCGGGTCACGTCCCGGCAGAACCGGTCGGGTATGGAAAAAGCACGGGTCATGATCAAAAAAACCCTTTTTCAGCAGGCAAACAGGGGCAGATCCGTGTCCGGAATCATGCCGGTTTTCCGGGCATAGGCAAAAAATGCGGTCACAGCCTGTTCCCCGGTATCTCCCAGGTCTTTTGAAAAATCATTGACATACAGGTCGATGTGCTGCCGGATCACCTGTTCCTCCATTTCCTGGGCATGCTGCCGGATATAATCGGCGCCCTGGTCCGGATGGGCAAAGGCATGGTCGATACTGTGGCGGATCAGGGTCTGGATGTGACAGGCGGTTTCCGGATCCATGTCCCTCCGCACCGCAATACATCCCAGCGGGATGGGCAGTTCGGTCTTGTCTTCCCACCACTGACCCAGATCGGCAATGCGTTCCAGACCCAGGGCTGGATACACGAACCGGCCTTCATGAATGATCAGCCCGAAGTCAGCCGTGTGGTCCGCCACCGCGGGCATGATTTTTTCAAAAGACATGGGCTGTAACGTGAAATCGGTTTCCGGAAACCGGTCCGCCATGAAAAATCGGAACAGATGATAGGCGGTGGTGCCCATGCCCGGTATTGCCACGGTCGGTTGTCGGCCGGCGGCATCCGTCAAAGACCGGCCGGGCCGGGACACCAACAGGGGGCCGCACCCGTTGCCCAGAGCCGCGCCGCTTCGCAGCAGGGCGTACCGGTCCAGCAGGTTTCCCAGCGCGGCGAACGACAGCTTCGTGATATCATGGGTCAGCTGAACGGCGGCCTGGTTCAACGCTTCCACGTCATCGATGTGAATGTTGAATTTTGTGCCTTTCAGGTCGATCAACTGCCTGGCAAGGGCTTTGAAAATAAAGGTGTCATTGGGGCAGCTGGAATAGGCCAGGCAAAAGGTCTGGTTTGGATTCATGGTCATGGCCTTTAAAAATGCAGCAGACTGGGGGCGGGCTGATCATATGCCAGCCCCTCTTCGATCAGGGCCAGGAGCCGGGGTTTTTCCTCGGGAAACCGGTATCCTTCGTAATCATGGGAAAGCAGCAGCCCCCCGCCGGGCCGCTGCCAGTGGTTCATGGCATGATCAAAGCAGACCCTGCCGGTGACCTCGAGTGCCTGGATCATTACCTTGAGTTCTTCCAGCTGTTCCCGGGCGGACAGCATCGTGACCGTGCCGTCTTTGACCATCTGGTGAAGCAGGGTTCCGGGAATGGCCCGGAACGGCCGGGACCGGATATAGTGGGGATCGATGGCGTTGAGGACCCGGGCCGTGTTTTTCGCATGATCCAGGGATTTTTCCCTGCCGCCCAGGCCGGGCATCCAGTATTCAGACACCTGGAATCCGGCATCTACGGCTTTTTTCCCCCCTTTGATCTGTCCGTCTGATGTCACCCCTTTTTTAATGAATTTCAGCAGCTCATCATCCCCGGTTTCCAGTCCCAGGTGAAGCCGGTCCAGGCCGGCCTTTCGGATGGTTTCCAGGTCCTGTGCCGATTTCTGGGCCACGGTTCTGGCCCGGGCATAGGTGGTGATGCGCCGGATATGGGGGAACGTGGTTTTCAGATGGGTCAGGGCCGCCACCAGGTCCGGGGTTTTCATGATCAGGCTGTTGGCATCCTGGATGAACGCGGTTTTTGCTCCGGCCATGAGCCAGTGCACCAGCATGGCCAGGCCCGGGTGCTGTTCCAGGGCCGGTTCCCT
>JAABTO010000217.1 GCA_011389835.1 Desulfotignum sp.
TCAGGTCGTCCATGTCAAAGCTTTCCTTGGTCATGCCGATCTCCTTGTTGGAGGCGATGAACACCGGGCAGCGGAATTCTTCGGCAAAATTGAAGGCATGTACGGTCAATTCCAGGCAGTCTCTGGCGTCTTTGGGCGCCAGGACAATCACGGGGGCGCCCGAGGTGGAGCCCCACCGCATGAACTGGATGTCCGAGTCCGCGCCTCTGGTGGCTGAACCGGTGGAGGGCCCTAAGCGCTGCACATTGGCGATCACCAGGGGAATCTCGCTGCCGATGGCAAAGGAGATGTGCTCACTGTACAGGCTGATGCCCGGCCCCGAAGTGGCGGTAAGCACTTTTTTTCCGGCCATGGATGCACCGATGCAGTATCCCATGGACGCGATTTCATCTTCTCCCTGGATGCACGTGCCGCCTCTGGGGGGCAGCATCTGGAGCATGTTGTTGAATATGGTGGTGGCCGGGGTGATGGGATAACCGGCAAAAAAATTGCAGCCGGCAGCCATGGCCCCCCTGGCAACGGCTTCGTTGCCTTCCATGAATACAAATGCCATAATGGTCTCCTTCAAAAAATTGATCAGATCGGTTCAAGATAAATCTGATCAGATATTTGATTAAATATTTGACGGATTTTAATGGGTCCGCTAAAATATGTCAAGGTATTATTCTTTTAATTTTAATTGATTTTATCCGGGTGTTGATATAAGGATGACGGTCATGACACAGAAGAAAAAAACAGGGTCTGGAAAAACCAAGGAGGATTTCACCCGGGAGGCCTATATGGGTATCCGCCAGATGTTTTTCCACAATGAGATCATCCCGGGACAGAAAATTTCCTACGGAGATCTGGCAAAACGGCTGAACATGAGTACCACCCCGGTGATCCAGGCGTTGAAGCATTTGGAGTTCCAGGGTCTGGTGCGCCATGAGCCCAATCGGGGATATTATACTGAAAACGTCAGCTTGACGGAGATCACCGAGATTTATGAGTTCCGGGAGCTGATCGAGGTATCCCTCCTGTCCGCCACCATCGAGACGATCGGCAGACGCGGGCTCAATCAGCTGAAAAAAGCCCTGGACAGCCATCTGGCTGCGGTGCGGGATATCTACCTTAAGGAACGGCTGCTCAAGGACATGGAGTTCCATCTCAAACTGGCCCAGCTGTCAGGCAACCAGGTCCGCATCAACACCCTGAAATACCTGTTTGACCTGCTGTATCTCAAATACCGGGGAAACATTCTGTTTGTCACGCCCATGGACCAGGTGGACAACGAACATATTCAGCTGTATGAGGCCATCGAAAACAAAGATCTGCCACAGGCCTGTAAAGTGCTGTCCCGCCACATTTCCAATGTAAAACAGCATGCCATTGAAAGCACCCGCCGGGCGTTGCAGGACAAGCGCATCAAACCGATCTGAAACCCGGTGAATTTTTCGGAACGATCCCTCTGGATCCGTCTGCCAATTATTTCAGTTCCAGCCAGTCGAACCAGATGGGGTGATTTTCTTTGTACCAGATCAGTATCTGCCGTAGTTTTTTCTGGTCTTCAATGGAAATGGTGGCTTGCGGAATTTTGTCAAACGCCAGTATCATCTTGTTTTGAACATAGCTCAATGCTTCTGAACATAAGGTTTGCAGCTCATTACGGATCCGCCCGGAATCGGAAATTTTCACGGCCCGGTTTTGAAAGTCTTCACCTTTGAGAAACCGGTTCAACAGCGGACTGAATACCAGTTTGCTCTCGTCAAAGGGTTCCTCGAGCCGCAGGGCAAAGGTGATGCGCTTGTCTCCTCTGTCCGTGGTGATACGGACCGTCACTTCATAGGTGTTATCGGCAATCTGTGTGACCCCGGGGGCCCCGGTGTAGGGATCGGGCAGCATGTATCCGGCACCGGCCAGGGCGTGCCATTTTTTCTCGGAGATCAGGTCGTCTGCGGAAAGGGTTCTTGTTTTCAGAGGAATGCCGGCTTTCAGTGCGGCCCGGATGCTGTCCTGATATGCCTGGATGGTATCTGCGTCCAGATTCGGCTCATTGAGCAGCTGTTGTAATCGGTCCGCAAAATCGGTTTTTTCCGGATCCAGCTTCATGGTAGCTGCATCCAGATGGGCCGGGAACTGAAACCGGGAGGACAGGACCGCCATGGATACGCTCAGATCCAGGATCGAGGCCAGGCTGGCCGCCTGGATCGCTTCGGCAGATGCGGCATACCCGTCCACAATGAACAGATGGCGGGCGTTCTGTTCGTCTGTCCAGTCCCCGATGACCAGGGTCGGGGCATAGGTGCCGGCATCGGTGAAGGGTTTCCAGCCGGAAGGCAATGTCCAGTCATCGTCCACCAGATGAGCCCCGGCCGCCTGCCACTGCTCCCATATGTGGCGGATCCGGCCGGCCCGGTGTTCGCCTCTCAGGGTCCATACATGGATATGCCCGGGCTGGATGCCTGGATATGTTTTTTGAATGGCCTGCACCACCAGGTGCCGTGGGGTGAAGAAATCAATAAGGATGGAATCTTCGGCCGCCTGTTCCACCACTTTTCTGGGCACCACCAGATTGCCGATGTATCCCTCGTATTGATCGGAGATGGCCAGAGGCTGATCAAACAGGTGAAGGATGGTCATCGGTCCGGTTTCTTCGCCTCTGGCAAACCGGGAGGTGTTTTCCAGGGTATCGATGGCCGCGCCCCAGATGGTGATGTCCTCCTTGGCGATGGTCTTTCTGAAATCCTCCCAGGTATAGACCGGATCATTGATCAGGCGGTGCACCCAGGTCTCCAGAAATTTGGCCACCTGGGGCCGGGCATAGATTCGGCCAAAACCCAGCAGCGGGTTGGCCCCCATTTCCGAGGTTTCCCCTCCCTTGGGCATCAGGCCCTCCCCGAGACAGACCATGATGGCGTGGTTTTCCGGCACGGTCCGGGTCAGGTACCACAGGCTTTCGCTCATGGCATAGGCTGAAATAGCATCCGCGTCTTTTTTGATGAAATTCAGCGCTTGTTTGTCCACGCCGGCCCCCTGGCCGTAACGGCCGAACAACCGGGTTCCCAGGGCCGTCACCGCCAGGGTCATGGCCAGCATTTTCTCGGTTCGTTGGTCGGTGAAGGAAATGCTGTCCAGCAGATCGTCGGCGGGTTGGCCACGAAGCCACTCGATATGGACATCTTCCAGCCAAAGGTGGAGCCGGCCCAGGATCGGCCGGCAGTCAAAGGCCCACTGGGCCACAAGGTTTTTCTGTTTCATCCGGTGTGTTTTCATAAGTCTGTCCTCATGGGTGAAATTGACGTATGATCCGGTCTGTCAGACTGACAGGTATCATTTACCTGGAAAACCTGTCAAGGAAGAAAAGTCAGGGCTTGTCCTCTCTTTTGGTTTGGGATATGTTGACTGGCATGGAAGACCGCAGATTTTCATACCCGGCGGTGCAGGAGCCAGCTGACGGACACGCCGGTATTCCGGCGAATCAGGGAATGATCCAGGAGCAGTTGACCGGGGTGGTGGACCGGGTGACCTATCACAATCCGGACAATGGCTGGTGCGTCCTTCAGGTGCTTCCCTTTGACACGCCGGATCGCCGGGAGACTGTGCTGGTCCATCAGACAAAAGTGTTTGCCGGCGCCACCATGTATTTTGAAGGGGCCTGGCAGGTGCATCCCAAATACGGCCGTCAGTTTTCCGCCATCCGGGCTGAAGAACGAAAACCTGCCTCAGCCGGGGCTCTGGAAAAATATATCGGGTCCGGTCTCATCAAGGGGGTGGGGCCCAAGACCGCAAAGAAAATTGTCAGATATTTCAAAGATCAGACACTGGAGGTGTTTGAAAACCAGATCCACCGCCTTGTGGAAATACCTGGCATTGCGGAAAAAAAACTGGAGATGATTTCCGCCGCCTGGACCGAGCACCGGGCCATCCGGGATGTGATGATGTTTCTGCAGTCTCATGGGATTTCCACCCTGTTTTCGGTGCGCATTTACAAGGCTTACGGTGATGAGGCCATTGCCAGGGTCATGGCCGATCCTTACCGCCTGGCAGATGATTTCTACGGCATCGGTTTTTTTTCAGCCGACAAGGTGGCGTTGAGCATCGGCCTGGCAATGGACAGTCCCCGCCGCGTCGTGGCGGGCATCCGTCATGTGCTGTCGGCGGCCAGAAATTTCGGTCATTGTTTTCTCACTTTTTCCCAGATCAAAGAACAGGTGGAAGAACTGCTGGATCTGGATCTGGCCCAGGGGCTGAAAACAGTGCTGGACACCATGGAAGCGGACGAGCTGCTCATGCGGAGGACCCTGGCCCCGGCGCAGGGAGAATCTGTCCAGGCCTGTTATTACGCCAGGTCCCTGTATTTTGATGAACAGTATGTGGCGCAGCGCATTGCACGGATGGCCGATCCCTGTGATGTGGATATGACCCGGGTTCAGCGGTGGATTCAGCTGTTTGCCAAGTCCAGGCAGCTGCGGTTGAGCAATGAGCAGGCACAAGCGGTTCAGGGGATTTCTGGAAAAGGATTTTCCATTCTCACCGGCGGGCCGGGATGCGGCAAAACCACGGCCACCCGGGTGCTGGTGGCGCTGCTGGAAGCCATGAAACGGCGGGTGACGCTGGCGGCGCCCACCGGCCGGGCCGCCCAGCGCATGGGCGAGGTGATCGGCCGGGAAGCCAGAACCATTCACCGGTTGCTGGGGTGGGCCAACGGCAGATTCAAGAAAAACGAAACCACCCCCCTGGAAACCGATTTTCTGGTGGTGGATGAATGCTCCATGCTGGATATCAGCCTGACCGCTTCGCTGCTTAAGGCCATACCTGGAGGCTGCCAGGTGGTGTTTATCGGAGATTTCGACCAGTTGCCGTCCGTGGGGGCGGGCAACGTGCTCAAAGACCTGATCGAATCCGGCCGATCGGCATGTTTCCGCCTGACCCGGATTTTCCGGCAGGCAGCCCAGTCGCTGATCATCCGGTATGCCCACCAGATCAATGCCGGAGACATGCCCTGGATCGCATCCCCGTTCAAGGACCCGTCCGTGTGGCACAAAAAAACAGACTGCCTGTTTCTGGATTCAGATGAGGCCACAGCTGAACAGCTGCAGTTTATCAAGCGGATCAAGGCACTGACCGACACGAGCACAGAAGAGGTGGCAAAAGATCTGGATGATCCGGATCTGTACGAGTTCCGGATCACAGAACCGGTCCGCCCCTATGACACCGAGATCCAGATCCCGGAAAAATTCGCCCATGTCAACCTGGAACAGGTGGCCGCAGCGGAAAACCGGGTTGAAGAGCTGCTGGCAGTGCTTAAAAAGGTCCATCCCTGGTCATCTTTGCATTATGGGTTGACCGCCGTGGAGGTGATCCAAAAACTTTACATGGAATGGATTCCCAGATATCACGGGCCAGCAACGGAAATCCAGATCCTCTCCCCGATGACAAAAGGGTCTTTGGGCACGGTGAGCCTGAACCGGGTGATTCAGGCGACCGCCAATCCGCCGGCACCCGGAAAAGCCCAGATTACCGTGGGCCAGCGGGTCTTCAGAAAA
>JAABTO010000218.1 GCA_011389835.1 Desulfotignum sp.
TACCAAACCGTCTACGGGGCACCCGGGCCGCAAGCGCCGCAATCCAGGTTATTCCGAAACAGCCCCCGACTGCTGCCAGCGTACATCCCAAAAGAACAGGGTTGAAATCGGTTTTCAACGACCCCTTGGCAATGGCAGCGAACACCATGGCGGGAATGGCGAAATAAAACACCAGCCGGTTGGCCGGTCCTGCAAACGCCTGGGGAATGAACCCTTTGCGCCGGGCCAGCCAGCCCAGAAAAATGACACTGAAGATGGGAATGATGGTGTTAAAAATCTGCATGAAGTCCGGTCTCAGCTGATCTTGAATCGATGAAAAGACACCATATCATGGATGTCAATGTTTTTTAAACAGTTATTTTCGAGGTTTGGCCCGGCAGGTCGGAATGGCTGCCAACGGGTCATCCGGCCAGAAATGTTTGGGGTATCGCCCCATGAGGTCTTTTTTCACCTCTTTATAGGTATTTTTCCAGAAATTTTCCAGATCTTTTGTCACCTGGACCGGCCTCCCGGCCGGGGACAGCAGGTGCAGGGTCACGGCAATCCGGCCACCGGCCACGGTCGGGGTCCGGGTCTCGCCGAACAGCTCCTGGAGCCGGACCGCCAGCACCGGAGAAGCCAGCACCTGACCGCCGTCGGCATAAGACAATGGTATGCGGGACCCCGAAGGCACCATGATATGGGACGGGGCCAGCGTATCCACCTGCTGCCGGTCGTTCCAGGACACCAATGCGGCAAGGGCCCCGGCCAGGTCCACCTGTTTCAGATCCCGGGCGGACCGGATCCCGGCTAGAAAGGGCCCCAGCCAGAAAGACAGTGTTTCCATCAATCCGGTGTCTGACAGGTCCGGCAGATGGGCAAGCCCGGCCTGTTCCCGCAGAAAACACACCCGGTGACGAAACTGGATCTGTTTCCGGGTCCAGGGCAGTGCATCCAGTCCCATCTGCCGGACACCTTCAACCATGGCATCCTGCACCGCTTCCGGGTCCGGGGCCGTCAACGGGGCCTGCCGGATCTTTATCTTGCCAAACCAGGTCTGCCGGATGGCCTGAACCACCTGTCGGTCCGGCTCCCATACCACTGATTCCTGAATTGTTATCTCATGGGCCCACACCTGTTCCAGATCCTCCAACCGAATGGGGGCGGCCAGGAAAATCACCGCGCTGCCAGGGTGCCCTTCCACATGGGCCGCCAGGATATACTTATGTATGGACACGGTGTTGGGCTCTCTGAAAGACGCGCCGCTGCCGGATGCCAGGACATAGGACAACGGGCCTCTGCGGCGGGCCACCCGCTCGGGAAACCCCAGAGACAGGATGATGCCGGCGTTTTCCGGATCAATGCCGGTCTCGCGGATCTTGAGTTTCCGGGCCAGACGCCGGGAGGCGGCCAGCAAGGTTTTTGCCGGCACGGCATTGTCACGATGAGGTTTTTCGCAAAATGAGTGCCTGTTTTGCTGATTCGCCGCCAATATTTCCAGGCGGCTGCGGAGATCCGGGTCATGGGAAAATCCGGTCAGATCCATGTTTTCTTCCAGCAGCACGGCCAGACAGCAGGCCAGAAACCCATTGCCGGGCCGGGCCGCCTTCAGAATCATGTGGGCCAGCCGGGGATGAATGCCGGATCCGGCAACGGTTTTGCCGTGGGCGGTGATACCTCCCTGATCATCCAGGCATCCGAGCCGGTGCAGCAGGTCCCTGGCCCGGGCAAATGCCGGGGCCGGCGGGGGGTCCAGCCATTTCAAGTCTTTTGCATCACGGACGCCCCACAGGGCCAGTTCCAGTGCCACACCCGCCAAATCCTGTTCAAGGATCTCAGGCCGGGAAAACCGCACCAGCCCTTTGTGCACATGTTCAGACCAGATGCGGTAACAGATGCCGGGACCGGTGCGGCCGGCCCGGCCCCGGCGCTGGTCCGCCGATGCCCGGGACACGGGCAGGGTCTGGAGCCGGGTCAGGCCGGTGCCCGGAAAAAACAGGGGCCTTCGCATCAGCCCGGAATCCACCACAACCGTCACGCCTTCGATGGTCAGGGAGGTTTCCGCGATGGCCGTGGCCAGGACCACCTTGCGGCGTCCCTGCGGAGACGGTGCCAGCGCCGCCTGCTGCCGGTCCGGCGACAGCCGGCCGGACAGGGCGAACACCTGGACACCCGGCCCGGTCTTTTCCCCAAGTATCCGCGCCATATGCCGAATTTCAGCCGCCCCGGGCAGAAAGACCAGAATATCTCCGGCATGATGGTCCAGTGCGGTAAGCACCGCTGTCACACACCCGGTCAACACCGCACCAAAGGGGCCGGGGCCGGGGCGGCCGGCAGGCGGGGGCAGGTAAACCGTGTCCACCGGCCACTGCCGTCCTTTGGATACGATAATTTTCACCGGGTCCAGAAGACAGCCCAGAGCCTTGGTATCCATGGTGGCGGACATCACCAGTATCCGCAGGTCCGGCCGCAGCGCCTCGGCTGTTTCCAGGCACAGGGCAAGCCCAACGTCACTGTGGATGTGGCGCTCATGAAACTCGTCGAAAACCACCAGGCCCACCCCTTCCAGGGCCGGATCCGTCTGGATCATCCGGGTCAGGATCGCTTCGGTGAGCACCTCGATGCGGGTGCCGTCACTCACCCGGGTTTCCATGCGCACGCGATACCCCACGGTCTGCCCTGCCTTTTCCCGGCATTGGGCCGCCATGAAGCGGGCGCAGGTCCGGGCCGCCAGGCGGCGGGGTTCCAGCATGAGAATTTTTTTTCCGGCCAGCCACGGGGCATTCAAAAGCGCCAGCGGCACCCGGGTGGTTTTTCCAGATCCCGGGGGAGCCTGCAGCACGGCCCGGCCCGGATCATTCAACGCCGCCGTCAGGCGGGGCAGCACCTGGGTCACCGGCACAGGCGGGGCAGCACCTGGGTCACCGGCAGATCCGATTGAGAAAAAAAAGCGGATTGGCTATTGTTCTTCACGGTTTTTTTGGGTAAGACCATTTCAGAAGAGATCAATCATGATGACAAACAGGAGTCGCTGATATGGCATCTGAAATAAAACAGATCGTTGTTCCGAAGGAAAACGCGGTTTTCTGGATGGATAAAAACGGTATCTGGCATAATGAACACGGCAAATTCGAACACCCCAAAATCATTGCTTATTTTCACAAGTCCATCCGCAAGGACGACCAGGGATATCATGTATATTGGATGGATAAAAACGGAATCTGGCATAATGAACACGGCAAATTCGAACACCCCAAAATCATTGCTTATTTTCACAAGTCCATCCGCAAGGACGACCAGGGATATCATGTATATCAGATCCGGGACGGCTGCGAGGAAAAAGTGTATTTTCCCTATGAAGACACGGCCCTGTTCGTGGTGGACTTAAAAGATTTGCATACCCTGGTTTTGAACACCACGGATATTATTGCCCTGGATCCATCCCAGTTGTTCACCCAGGACGACAGTCTGTATGTTCAGACCCCGGAACACCGCATCAAATTCGGCCAGCGGGCATTGATGAAACTGGCCAGTCATCTGGAGGAAAAACAGGACCGCCTGTTTCTGGTGCTGGACGGGACCGCCCATGAAATCCGGCAGACCCCGCCGTCATCCTGATCAGCTTGTTCCGCCGGCAGTCATGGCTGCCGGCGGCGGCAGTTCATCAGAAAACGCCCTGTTCTGATCCGCATCAATGACATTCAATGCAGGCCACCGGCCCGGCTGCGGGCAGTTCTTCCGCATCAGTGATACCGGCTTTTATGAAGGCGCTGCGTTCCTGCTGTAACTCTCTGTGACACGGCAGGCAGGCATTGTGATAGGCGGCCAGATAATAGTACACATTGGCCGGATCCCTGATGTCCCGGGTGGAAGGGTCGGGTTCTAACTGGTCATGACACCCCTCGGTCATGCAGCCTTCGACCTCACCTTCCCCATACCAGTCATGATGGCACAACTGGCAGGAATAGTCGAAATGGGCCCCATGGGGAAATTCAACCGCGGCCTGCGTCGCCTCCACTTCCTCCGGCGGGGAAATGGTCAGGATGCCCGTGGGAACCGGCAGCATTTCAATATCGTGCACCGGTTCGGCATGGGGTTCCGGATGACACCCTTCACAATCGATGGGGCCGGTGTAAAAGCGTTTCATGCCAGCGGCTTTCTGGGCTTTGAGTTCGTTGCGGTGACAGTCCCGGCAGGTCTGGTGATAGGCCCCGGCCAGAGATTTGATCCGTTTTTCCCCCACCGGTGTGGTACCGGGAGGGGCGGCCCACAGGTTTTCATGACATCCGGCTGCGGCACAGCTCTGCACTTCGCTTTTGCCGTCCCACTCATGATGGCAGTCCTTGCATGAATAGGCAAAGTGCAGGGAATGGGGGAACACCACCGGTGACAATTGAGGTTCACGTTCCGCATCCGGCGGGGCCATCAAGGTCATGGTGCCGGTGGGCAGCAAAAGCTGTTCCGGATCGGTGTCCGCCTGTACCAGATATTGTCCCGGTATGATTAAAAGAGCGACCACCCAGCAGACCAAACGTGCATATGATTTCATCGTGTTCCTCCCGTATGTAATATTGCTCAGGTATGGGGTTTTTTTATATGTCCCATGATCTATATAAATTGTTGGCAACAAAATCAATATTTATTCACGGTTTTTTATCAACCGCCGGAAAATCAGCCAGTTTTTCATATGTCTCTGTAAAGGATGGCGGTCATGCACCCCACCGCGCCGTTGGCTTTCTGCAGCTCATCCACCGGCACCGGAATACACTGAACACCCAGGTTTTCATATACGGCAATGGTTTTCGGGTTTCCGGCCGGCAACATGATCTTTCTGGGTCCGAGCACCACAAAATTGAAAGCCATGCCGGACAGGGCCTCGGCTTCACTGGGCAAAGATTTCACTTGAAAACCCCGGTCTTTCAGGCCGGTGACCAGTGCATACGGTGTTCTGCCGGGCCAGACAAACGCCAGGTCTTTATCCACAATCCGCAGCATGCCCATGAAATGCATGGTGCCGAAGGGCAGATCAAACGCCAGGGTGGTGATGCCCATTTCCGACAAAAGGGAAGTGATCTGATCGATGGCAGCCTGATTGGTTCGCAGCCCCCGGCCGATGACGGCGGTTTTGGAATCCAGCCACATCAGGTCGGCCCCTTCGAACGTGGCCGTGCCGGTCAAGGTCTTGAGAACAGGAATTCCCAGGATTCCCAGCGTCCGGGCCACCCACCGTTCCTCTCCGGCCCGGACCGTGGAGGCCGGCCGCGCCAGAACCGCCCCCTGTGGGGTCATGGCTATCAGATCCGCACAGTACATCTGGTTGGGCCCAACCGACAGTCCCGGGGTCAGCATCTCAACGGTCACATGGTTTTCCTGAAAAATCTCCACCATGTGATCATGCTCTTTCCGGGCTTTTTCCACATCCAGGGCACCTGCCAGTTGAAACGCGTTGACCTGGTCCCGGGACACGGCCAGCTCCGGTCCAGGCCGGTGCACCAGCACGGTTTTCAATGGTTTCCATTCACTGTCCAGGCCGCAGCCGGTCCAGATATCCCCGATTTCCAT
>JAABTO010000219.1 GCA_011389835.1 Desulfotignum sp.
GCCCATGGAAGATCCAAACACCCCTAACCGGGCGGATGTCAGTTTCATGTCCCGGATATGGGTCACGGCGGCCAGATAATCTTGGGTTCGCTTTTCAAGGGAGGTGTCTTTGACAAAGTCGCCCTGACTGTCTCCGCATGCCCGGTGATCAAACCGGAAAAACGCAATCCCGTTTTTTGGCAGCAGCCGGGACAACACCTGTTGCTTGGCGGAAAACCGGGAGCCTTCCAGGCCGTGGGATCCTACCACCAGGGGTGGACAAGGTGTGTCCGGCAGACACAGCTCACCTTTCAATATCATCTGATCCACTAAAAATTGTGTCTGAATGGTGCGCATCTTGTTTTTATGCCATGAAGCCGGTATAATCTCAAGCTTTTTAAACTGAAACCGGGAAACGGGAAACATCCATGAGTATCAAGAAACGCGGCGTGTGTGAACTGGAAGTCATCGATCTGGCCTATGGGGGCAAAGGCCTGGCAAAACCGGACGGGTTTCCCGTGTTTGTGGACCGGTGTGTGCCCGGCGACCGGGTCCGGGTCAAGATTGTCAAAAAGAAAAAAAACTGGGCCGAAGGAAAACTGATCGAATTTCTTTCCAGATCCCCCCTGCGTCAGGCAGCCCGGTGCCGGTATGCAGATTTCTGCGGCGGATGCAAATGGCAGCAGATCCCTTACGACACCCAGCTGGATTACAAAAAACAGCATGTGGTGCAGTCACTGGCCCATATCGGCCGGCTGACCCATGTGCCGGTCAAAGATGTGATTGCGTCTGAAACAGTGTTTGAATACCGGAACAAAATGGAGTTTTCCTGTTCCGCCAGACGATGGCTCATACCTGAAGAACTTGCCGATGACACCATTGCCAAGGACCTGGGGATCGGGCTGCATGTGCCCGGCACGTTTGATCAGGTCATCGATATTCAGCACTGTGACATCATGCCGGAACAGGGCAATGCCGTTTTGGCCCATGTAAGAGAATTCATCCGGACATCGGGCCTGCCGGCCTATCACCTGCGCCATCATACCGGTTTCTGGCGCTATGTGATGCTGCGGCATTCCGTTGCCCGGGACCAGTGGATGGTGAACATCGTCACCCGGGACAAGAACCTGCCCGTGGTTACCCGGCTGGCAGAGTCACTCGTGGATTCGTTTGACAACCTGGCATCCATTGTCAACAACATCACGGACGCCAGATCCGGCGTCAGTACGGGCAAAGAAGAGATCCTCCTGCATGGCCGGGAGGTGATCACCGAACGCCTGGGCCGCTTCGAATTCGAGGTTTCCGCCAATTCCTTTTTTCAGACCAACACCCGGGCCTGTGAAACACTGTATGATGTGGTGGCCCGGTACTGTGATCTTACCGGTAATGAAACGGTTCTGGATCTGTATTCCGGCACCGGCACCATTCCCATCTGGCTGTCGGATCAGGCCGCCCGGATCACCGGGATCGAGATTGTGGAAACTGCTGTGGCAGACGCCCGGAAAAACGCCGCCATGAACCAGGTTGACAATTGTGAGTTTGTCGCGGGCGATATCCGGGACGTGCTGCCGCAACTGGAAAAGACACCGGATGTGATGGTGATCGATCCTCCCCGGGTGGGTATGCACAAGGATGTGGTGGCTCAGGTTCTGGGTCTGGGATCTGAAACCGTGGTCTATGTCTCATGCAACCCGGCCACCCTGGCCCGGGATCTGGAAATGCTGGCACCCGGATATGCGGTGGTGGAGGTGCAGCCGGTGGACATGTTTCCCCATACCTATCATATCGAGTCCGTGGCATTGCTGAAACGGCGATGAAACCGGGTGATCCGGTTTCATCGCAGACAGCCTGAAGGTCACAAAGACCCGGGCACCGGTTCGGAAGATTTTTTTTCTTTTTGTCTGGGTTCTGAAAACAGACAGTTGAGGATGATCATGTCATCATCCTTTTCCGACTTGATTTTGTAGGGCAGGTTGTTGAACAGCCGGATCATGCCTTTGTTCTGGGGGGAGGTATAGGCGATCAGGCCTTTGATGCCGTTGTCTTTTGCGGCAACCGCCAGTTTTTCCTGAAGTATTTTGGCAATGCCCATACCCTGGTATTCATGGGTGACGGAAAACGCGATTTCCGCCATGTTGACAATGGGATTTCTAAAGTATTCTCCCACGGCAATGATTTTTTCAAACCCCAGCTCTCCGATGGTGGCCACAATGGTCAGGTCATTGATATAATCGATTTCATAGGTGGTTTCGATCTGGGCATGAACAAAGCTTTTCTTTTCATGGAAAAACCGGGAAACGATGTCCCCCCGGTTCATGGTGTAATAATGCTCCTGAATGCTTCGCTCGTCAACGGTTCTGGCCGGACGGAAATTGATGGGAATGCCGTGGATCGTGATGGTTTCCTCGTATTTGAGCGGATACACCCCTTTGATGGCCTGTTTGAACTGGCGTCCCATATCAATGAGGTCCAGTTCCTTGGCCTTGGCAAACAGCTCATCCCGGAAATCGGGATGGGCGATACTGATCAGGGCCATGGCCCGTTCCTGAAGGGTTTTGCCGAACAGGTTCACCACCCCGTATTCCGTTGCCACGAACTGGACATCTCCCCGTGGCACCACCACGGCGGTGTCCGACATGTGGGGGATGATCCGGCTGGTTTTTTTATTGTCCGATGTCGAGGTCAGCATCAGGATGGATTTCCCCTTGGGCGACATGGCTGCCCCCCGGGTGAAATCCAGCAACCCGTTGATGCCGGTGTAGTTGTTCAGGGGCAGGGCGTCGGCTGCCACCTGGCCGGTCAGATCGATGGCCATGGCCGTGTTCAGTGTCACCATCTGGGTGTGGCGTCCGATGATGGTGGGGTTGTTGATGTAGTCGGACGGATGAAATTCAATGGACGGGTTGTCGTCGATGAACTCATAGAGCATGGCGGATCCCACCGCACTGCCGGCCACCAGTTTTCCGTCGTTGAACCCTTTTTTCTTGTTGGTGATCACCCCCATGGAAAACAGGCGCATCATGGGATCCGACAGATACTGGGAATGAACGCCCAGATCGTTTTTTTCCGACAGGCAGACCATGGTGGCATCATTGGTCACCCCCAGGCTGGTCTGGATGGTCGACCCGTCGCTGATCAGCCGGGATATGTTTTTGGCAATGGTATTGGCGGTTTCCATCTCCGGCAGCGGTTCGATGGTGAGCAGATCTTCTTCATGTTCCACAATGTAATCCACATCATTGACATGAATGAAACTTCGGCCCAGCACCCGGGGCATGTTGGGGTTCACCTGGCAGATGACCAGATCCGCAGACTCACAGGCCGCCATGTTGATATCCACGGAAACCCCCAGGCTCATCCATCCGAAATCATCCGGAGGAGAGGCCTGGATCAGGGCTGCATTCAGGGGCATGAGCCGTGATTTGAACAGATGGGGAATCTGGGACAGGTTGATGGGGGTGATGAACCGCCTGTTTTTTTTTATCTTGGTGGGGGAGGCGGACCCCAGATAAAAGGACCGGATATTGAACTGCTGGGAATGGGACCGGTTGGCAATACGCGTCAACCGACCGCTTTCAACACTCAACAGCCGGACAATTTCAAGATCGGTGAACCGTTCCGACAGCTTGGACAGTTCATTGACCAGGTGCTGGGGTTCTCCACAGGATGACCCGATGAACACCCGCTGCCCCGGCCTTATGTGTTGCAGGGCATCTGCGGCACTGCAAGCTTTGTGTACATATGCATCCGCCCAGTATGTTGTTTTCGGCATAATTTTCAAATCTCCCCGAGGTTGATCAATTTTTCAGTGTCATCCCTGGTATCATAGACAAAAAAATGTCACATGAAAACCAAAAAGCGCAAAAAAAGAACAAGTCAAATAAAATTATAAAATGAATACTGTTTCTGTGTTTTCATTTTTATCCTTGCGATATTCATGGAAATTTTATATGTATAAAACACATTGACTAAAAAATGAATCAGCTTCATATCATAATGGGGTAACATGGGCATCCACGAGAGAAAGCAACGGGAAAAACAACGCCGGCGCCGGGATATCATCAACGCGGCACGCAAAATTTTTTCGGTCAAGGGATTCAACAGCGCGACCATGGAAGAGATCGCCAATGAAGCGGAACTGAGCCCCGGAACCCTGTATCTGTATTTCAAGAACAAGGAGGAACTGCACACCTCGCTTTCCATTGACATCCTCAAGTACCTGTCCACCCAGATCCACAAAGTGGTCAACCAGGATATCTGTGTGGAAGAAAAAATAGACCGGTTCAGGGATGTGTTTATCGATGTATATGATTATGATCCCAATATTCTGATCAATCTGTTTCACCTGCAGTCGGGTGAAACCCTTCACAACCTGTCTGATGAGATGATGCAGCAGCTCAAGGAAAACTCGGCCCAGGCCCATGGCGCCATCATACAGGTGGTCAGAGAAGGCATTGAAAAAAAAATTTTCATTGATGAACACCCGGTGGCGCTGGCGGATTTGCTGTGGGGGGCCTATGCCGGTATCGTGCTCTGGGTGGATTCCAAAAAAAAGCTGGATGGTCAGAAGGATTTTGTCAGATCCACCCTCACCACCGCGTTTAAAGTGATCAATCAGGGACTGAAGCGGGAAATTTCTGAATGATCCATGTATCTTTCGTCAATCATCACCGGACCGTCAGGATCTGATCCCAGTCCGTGGTATATGCCGGGGATCGATAGTTGAATGCGGTTTCCCAGCTGGTTTTTTCAGCGATGCCGGTTGACAGGTATTTCAGGATGTTCGATCCCATTCGGGTGTTGATCTGATCCAGCGTTTCCATGACGCAGGCCTGCCGGGTCCTGTCTGTGGCATCAAATAAATCCTGCTGAAAGGACCCGTCCCGGGTCAGATGCAAAAAGACAATCCCGGCTTTTGTGTATTCTCTGCCTTTCTGGAAAATCTGTTTCAGTGCTGCCTGACCATGTTTGATCAATTCCGGTGTGTTGTTCAATGCGGTCGGAAAACTGCATGTCGTGGAGTTGCAATAAAAAGCGTCCGGCTTGAATCGATTGGTGGTCACATATACCGTCATGGCCTGGGCATGGCTGCCTTGTGCCCGGAGTTTTTCAGCCCCACGGGAAATGTAGGAACACACGGCCTCGGACAAATCATCCAGGCGCATCACCGGTTTTTTGAAAGATCTGGATACGGAGATGGATTTTTTCAAAGGCGGGTTTTCTTCCAGCGTATAGCATGATTCACCGCACAGTTCTTTTTGAGTCCGGATGCCGTTGATGCCCATTTTTTTCTGGATCATCACAGGGTCGGCATGTTTGAAATCCAGGGCCGTGTGGATGCCCCGCATGGTCAGAAATCTGGCGTATCTTCTGCCGATCCCCCAGACATCTTCGATGGGGGTCATTTCCAGGGCGTTGTCCTGGAATCTGGC
>JAABTO010000038.1 GCA_011389835.1 Desulfotignum sp.
TCTGCAAAGAGATGGTTGCCGGTTCCCGGAACTCGGTGCTGCACTATGTCGTGGATGCGTTCCATGATGTGGGATCTGCCAGAATCGGCGCATTGAATCTGGAAATCAACGCCTGGACCTCCCTGGGAATGGCTGTGGATTATTCGGAACAGGAATTGTTTCTCAATATCCCCATGACCGGGAATGATTTCGTTCTGGTGCTGGCCACCACCCGGCATCGGCTGGACGAGGCGGTCCGGTTCATGACAGCCCTGCATGAGAAAGGCCGGCCTTTTTATGCGGTGACCTACCCGAACCGGGAGCTGACCGAGATTCAGCGGATTGCCCAACAGGTGATCATGGTGCCCAAACTGCCGGATCATTTTCAACCGTTTCTGGATCTGCCGCTTCTGTTTCTACTGGGGTTTTATTTTGGCCAGGCCCATGGTCGCCTGACCGGTGAAATGCCCCGAAACATGGCCAAATCCGTGACCGCCGGCCGGACCCGGAACGGCAAAGACCAATCCTTTTCAGATATTCTGGATGACATGGATCAAAAGCGGGACAATCTGGGCTTGGGAATGTATCCGGTGGTGCCCCGGTCCGGATCTCTGTGCTGGCTGACCCAGGCAGCTGATCCGGTGGAAAAACGGTATTACCGGGACCTGCTTGAACTGGGAAAAATCCTGAAAGAACCGGACGGGTTTGCCGCCATGTTCTCTTTGCCCGAGGACCGGTCCAACGATACCGTGCTGGCGGGCCTGGCAGAGCTGATTTTTACAAATCTGGCGGAAGACGGGGTGTTGATTTTTGTTCCCATGGACAAGCAGGCGGAAGCCGGGTGCCGGAATGTTGCCAGGCTGTGGGAGCCGTTTCTGGAAATCCCCATTCAGGTGGAAGTGGCTGAAAAACTCAAAGGCGTCACTTTGGGCGACAGCCTGATGGTGGTGACAGCCACCCAGACCCCGTCACAAGACCGGTTGTCTGCGGTATTTTCCCATTCCCATGAAAACATGGTCTGGATCGGTCCGGAAAACACGATCATTTCAGAAAAAAAAGACCAGGGCGTGTTATTACATGCGGTTTGTTTGAAAACCCCCGGCCTATACTGCCGGTATGAGCAGGCATATGCCGCATTGTCTGTGTTTTTTGCACAAATCATGTCATATAAATATCCCGGCCGTGCCAGACGGTTCACGGCCCATTTCAAAACCCTGCTGCCGGTCATTCAGACCCTGCTGGCGGACAGTGACCTGCACCGCCGGGTCCAGCAGACCATTCATGAAAATCAGGGATACAGAAAACAATTGTTTCTGACGGGGATGCGGGGAAACTGCATCGCCTGGAAGATAGCGTTTGCCGGGGCCAGATCCAGGGGGGTGGAAAGTGATGCATTCGGTGTTTCCGCATATTCCCATCTGGTACTGGTGGATTCCCGCGTCCAGTCGAAATATGTAAAACTGGATTCCCGGCACCGCATGGTTTCAACTTACGGGGAAAAACAGGTGGGTGAATGGGAATCGCGGTTTCTGGGCGGGGCATCGGTGGATGAATTTTTATCCACGACATCCATGCCTTTCTCTCCGGATGCGGTGCTCCCGTTTTATGTGGATGATCTGTGGTATCTGCCGGTGCTCAGGCCGGAATATGATACAGACAACGATTGTCTGATCATCATCGACGCCACCAGCGAGGCGTCATTTGATGCGGCTCTGGATGAGCTTGCCACGTTCGGTTCCCGGTACGCCAGAACTGTGGTTATCACTCAGGAGGGGTTTGCCGGGGATGCCCGAATGGCCAATTTGAAAAAATACCCGTTGAGTCATATTGTCATGGTGCCGGGGCCTCCGGATAAAAACGGTTCTGCCGGAATCATATCCGACCATCTGCTGCCGGTGGTGATCAGCCTGCTGGGGGCGGCCATGAAATTTTTCAGCCCTGCCGAAGCAGGGCTGAAAAAATAGCTGCTAAAGAGCGGCCAACGCGTCTTCAGCCCGGGGTGTTTTTTTTACCTTGTGGGATGACAGCAACGCTTTTGCTTTTTCATTGCAACGGGTGAACAGGTCGGTTTTTCCTTCTTTTTCCCAGCTGTCGAACCGGGACCGGTCCATGAGTTCAGGCAGCAGATGGGCGGTTTTAAAATGGGCAAAGGTGTGGGGGTCGCTCAAGAAAATCGCATTGTCCGGACCATTTGCCACCCGGTCGATAATATCCAGCGCCAGCGTCTTTTCATTCACGGGAATCCCTTTGCCAAAAAATTTGGACATGGCAATCAGTTCATCGGCCATAACGAGCATTTCCAGGCTGGAGGTGTGTCCGGATTCGATATATCCCACATCGTGGATCACGTTGCACCGCGACAGCAGGGATGTGATAATGGAAAGCATGCCTTCGGCCCCGGCCTGGGCATCGATCACTTTGGAATCGGTGGACCCGGCAAAGGACCAGATGGGTATCTGGTAGAGTTCATCCCGCATGTCGGCAAATGCGGCCTGGGTCAGGCTCCATTCCGTGCACCCGTAGGACACCACGGTGTGTTTCATGTCCAGGACCGACACGTTGGGCGCGAACAGAAACGGGGCTCCTGGATTGCTCAATTGATGGATCACCAGACCCACCAGGTTTTCGGCAATGCCCTGGGCCATGGCCCCAGCCAGGGTCACAGGTCCACCGCCGCCGGCATTGCATCCCGAGGGCAGGCAGATGGGGATCTCTTTTTGCGCACAGAACACCAGTTTTTCCATGACGTTTTCAGGATACAGCAGCGGGCTGATGGCTTCGGAATAGTTGAACAGAAACGGTTTTTTGCGCAGCTCGGCTTCGCCGCCCACCACGGCACAGGCGATGTCGTAAATCTGCTTGATATCCTTGCCGCTGTCCGCGATAAAACAGATGGGTTTGTTGCTGTTGCGCACCATCTCTTCAAACGCCCTGACATAGATCTCTTCGATCTCCACATCTTCCGGGTTTCCCATGGACATGGAAAAATCCATGTTGGGCAGCGCATCCACCAGCCGGGCGAAGTTACCGGTATCGGCGAGCACCGGACGCCGTCTTTCACCGGTTTCCAGATCGATGGTGAAAATCGTGTCAGATCCGGTGCCGAAGAAAAAATTTTCTCCTTCCAGGGGCATGGTCAGGTTGCCGGCCTGATCATACACATCGAATCGTTTGGGCGCGGACATCACGGCATTTTCCACCAGTGCTTCGGACATGATCACCCGGTTGTCCTTGTTCAGGGTGCAGCCATGATCCAGAAGCATCTCAAGGACCCCCTCGTGTTCCATGCGGAATCCTGTGTCGGCCAGTATTTTCAAAGCCGCATCATGAATGGCCATGGCCTGTTTTTTATTAAAGACTTTCAAACGGGGTTGAAAAGTAGGCACATCTTGTAACATCATTTTTTCTCCCTTTTATATGGTGTTTGGGACTGGTTGCGCAATATGCGGAAAGCATAAAAATAGTTTGGCTTTGGTATTTACGCGATAAAATATTTTTTATTCAAAACATATCGAAACAAAAATACCATTGATGGGAGGGTGTTGTCAAGCTAATGGGTGTAAAAAAAATTTTCGGTTAAATATTTCCGTTGGGCATCGACATGTCATCTTCTGATTCGATGAGATGCAGCGGCGGGTTTGGAAGGGGAGAGGTCGGATCTGCCTGGGCAAGCATGTCGACCAACAGTTCAAGTCCCCACATGAGCAGAGAAATGTCCCGGTGATCCATTTTTTCCAGTTTTTCCATGAATCGGTGATGGATGGGTGTGGGGGCATTTTCAAGGAATTCCAGCCCGTCCTGGGTGATTTCCACATGAACCTGGCGCCGGTCTTTACTGATTCTTACCCGCTGGACCAGCTTCCGGCGTTCCAGACGGTCGATAATGCCGGTGACCGTGGAGTTGTTGATGAAAACAATCTGGGTCAATGCACCGATGGCAATGGGGCCGTGTTCAGCAATTTCATTGAGGCAGATCAGCTGGGGCAGGGTGATTTTGTGTTTTTCCTGCAGCTGTTTGGAGTGTCTGGACATTTCCTGAATAATCTGCCTCAGTCGCATCATGATCTGCATGCTGATTTTTTCTTCCATTGATGTCTCCTCTCAGATGGTATTCATTGGATTATTTTACGGAAACAAAGAAAATTGTCAATTAAATTAAACAAAACCCGTGGATTAAGCCAAAATTCAATATAATTTTAGGTTGAACGAACCGTTTTTTAATTGATAGAAGACAGGATTTGGACTGAAAACCAGGGATGTGATATATTCATCATTATCACGCATTGATTTAGACAAAAAGGAACGGTCATGCTGAGAATTTTCAAAGATGAATTGTTGAATCCTAAAAATTTTGTGGTGACCCTTGGGCAAAGATCATCAAACGAAAAAATGATATTCCGTGGTGTTTTTGTACCAGCGCTGATCAGGAGGCGCGAAACAGGGGCGTTTTGTTGATGGATTCCGGGTTTTCTGAACTGACGCCGGCCACATGCCGCGGCTGTCCCGGTTTTGTCATTCCTGTCTGTGATTCGACCATGGATCTGGCCTGGTCTCTGTATGGGCAGGGCCGGTTTCCCGAATTTGCCTGGGTAATGGCCCATACCCAGACCCGGGCCAGAGGAAGGCAGGCAAGAACCTGGGTGACCGAGCCCGGCAGCCTGGCTGTCACCCTGCGTCTGCCGGCCACTGCCGAAAATCTGGGACCGCTGGTGTCCATGGCCACGGCCCTGGCCCTGGTCCGGGCACTGTCAGATATCGATGTGACGGCCGGTATCAAATGGCCCAACGACATCCTGGTCCATGGCCGCAAGGCCGGGGGCATTTTGATTGAGGAAAAACAGGGCGTTTTCATGGCCGGGATCGGTGTGAATATCGGAAAAGCGCCTGAAAACAGCGTCATGGAACATTTTTTTCATTTGCCGGCTGGATGTTTGAACATTTCTGGTGTAGGGTTGGATCTTTTTGACATATGGGGGGGTATTCTGGAAAAGATTCAGGATCGATTCCCTGCCATGACAGCAGATCCCGCCGCCGCAGTCCGGGAAGTGAATGCCGTTCTGGCATGGAAAAACGAAACCGTGGTGCTGGCGCATACCGGCATTCACGATGGACCTGCCATTGTTCTGGGTGTGGATTTACAGGGCCGGCTCAAGGTTAGGACAACAAAAGGCCTTGCCTGCATTCAGTCAGGAACCCTGTATCCCAGGGTCACATGATTTATGTATCAAGGAGTTAAGCGATGGAAGCAAAAACATTTGCACAGGTGGTCGAAGAGATAAAGGGCAGAAAAATCCTGGTGGCCAACCGGGGGATCACGGCCCGGCGGATCATCCGTTCTATCAGAGAGGAACTCATGGCGGTGCCGGTCCTCACGGTGACCGATGTGGACAAAACCGCCCCATTCACCTCGGGTGCCCAGGAACTGATCCTTTTAGGGGAAAATCCCCGGGCATATCTGGATATCGATTTGGTTTTGAAACTGGCCAAAGAACAGGATGTGGTGGCGGTGCATCCCGGGTGGGGATTTGCGTCTGAAGATGCCGGTTTTCCGAAAAAATGCGCGGACAAAGGGATTTTGTTCATCGGCCCGCCCACCGAACCCATGACCCTTTTGGGCAACAAGGTCAAGGTCAGAGAACTGGCCCGGAAACTGAACGTGCCGGTGGTGCCCGGTTCTCTGGATGCCGTGGAAGTGGCCGAAGCCAGGGAAATCGCCCTGGAGATGGGGCTGCCGGTCATGCTCAAGGCCGAAGGCGGCGGCGGGGGCCGGGGGATTTATGAGATCTATGACATGGACCAGCTGGAAACCGCGTTTTCCAAAGCTGCGGTCCTGGCCCAGGCCTCTTTCGGCAATCCCAGAATCTATGTGGAAAAACTGCTCACCTCGGTGCGGCACATCGAGATCCAGGTGATCGCGGACCAGCACGGCAATGTGTTCGCCTTTGACGAGCGGGACTGCACGGTCCAGCGCAACCACCAGAAGCTGGTGGAGATCACCCCCTCGCCCTGGCCGAAGATGACCCAAGCACTGCGGCAGCGGCTCAAGGACTATGCCAAGGCCCTGGTCACGGCGGTGGGATACTATTCCCTGGCCACGGTGGAGTTTCTGGTGGATGCGGATCAGAATCCCTATCTCATCGAGGTGAACACCCGGCTGCAGGTGGAGCACGGCATCACCGAGTGCCGGTACGGTATCGACCTGGTGGAAGAGCAGATCGCTGTCGCGTTCGGATCCACGCTGCGGTTTACGGAAGAAAAAACCCGGCCCGTGGCCCATGCCCTTCAGGTGCGGATCAACTGTGAAGATCCCAGAAACGATTTCGCTCCGAATGCCGGCCATATCGTACGGTATATCTCGCCGGGAGGCCCCGGGGTCCGGCTGGATTCCTGTATCGCGGGCGGGTATGAGTTTCCCTCCAACTACGATTCCGCCGCCTCGCTGCTCATCGCCCACGGGGATACCTGGGAAAAGACGCTGGCAGTGATGAACCGGGCGTTAAAGGAATATGTCATCGGCGGCCTGAAAACCACCATTCCGTTCCACCAGAAAATCATCCTGGACCCGGTGTTTCGATCCGGCATGTATGACACCCGGTTTGTGGAGAAAACCCCGGGACTGATGCGGTATCATGACAGTGAATCCGAAGCGTTGCGCCTGTCACGGCTGATGGCGGAAATTTCCGCCATGGGGTACAACCCCCATGTGCAGCTGTCCGACTACAGGGGTGTTTCCGACAAACGGGTGGGAGAGTTCAAGCCGGTGCTGCCGCCCCTGCCCCCGCTTCCGGCGTCCGGTCCGTATCCCCGGGGCGATCGCCAGGCTTTGATCGATTATGTCCGGGATTCCGGAATCGTTCACTTTTCAGACACCACGGCCCGGGATATCACCCAGTCCAACTCCGGGAACCGGTTCCGCCTGGCTGAAGACAGACTCATGGGGCCGTATCTGGACCGGTGCGGATTTTTCTCCCTGGAAAACGGGGGCGGTGCCCATTTCCATGTGGCCATGATGGCCAACATGACCTATCCGTTCAATGAAGCCAGAATGTGGAACCAGTTCGCGCCCCTGACGCCCAAGCAGATTCTGGTGCGCTCCACCAACCTGCTGGGGTACAAGCCCCAGCCCGAGAACCTGATGCAGTTCACCAGTGAATTCATCTGCGAGCAGCATGACATTGTCCGGTGTTTTGATTTTCTCAATCATATCGAAAACATGCGGCCCCTGGCCGAGGTGGTGATGAACTCCCGGACCAATGTGTGGCAGCCGGCGGTGTCCCTGTCGTGGGCCAAGGGGTTTGACGTGAATCATTACATGGGGGTGGTGGAAGCCATCGTGCGGCAGGCAGCGGATGCCGCCGGGGTATCGGAAAAAAAGGCCTGTTCCCTGTTCATTCTCGGGCTCAAGGACATGGCCGGGGTGTGTCCGCCCCGGTTCATCAGCGCGCTGGTGACAGCAGTTCGCAAACAGTACCCGGACCTGGTGCTCCACTATCACCGGCACTGCACGGACGGGTTGTTTGTCCCGGCGGTTGGGGCGGCGGCCAAAGCCGGGGCCCATATCGTGGACACGGCCATCGGTGCGGCGGTGCGCTGGTACGGCCAGGGAGAGGTGCTGTCCACGGCCGCCTACATCGAGGAAGAGCTGGGCCTGAAAGTCCGTCTGAACAAGGACATGATCCGTCACAGCAATTTTGTGCTCAAACAGATCATGCCCTGGTATGACCGGTACACAGCCCCTTATTTCCAGGGGATCGACCATGACGTGATTCACCACGGCATGCCCGGCGGGGCCACCTCCTCTTCCCAGGAAGGGGCCATGAAACAGGGGTACATCCATCTGCTGCCCCAGATGCTCAAGTTTCTGGCCGGCACCCGGCAGATCATCAAGTATCACGATGTCACGCCAGGCTCCCAGATCACCTGGAACACAGCGTTTCTGGCCGTGACCAGTGCCTATCAGCGCGGTGGAGAAGAAGAGGTGGATCATTTGCTGTGGGTGCTGGATTCCGTGATTGCCACCCCGGAAGAACAGATGGACGATACCCTCAGAGAAGAACGGTTGATTCTGTATAAAGACAGCAATGATGCATTCAAAAATCTGCTGCTGGGAAAATTCGGGCGGCTGCCCCTGGGATTTCCACCGGACTGGGTCTATGAGAGTGCGTTCGGTAAAACCAGTTCACAGGCATTGTCCGACCGAACGGAATCCTCTCCATTGGAAGGGTTGCCGCCCATGGATATTGAATCGGAAAAACAGGCCCTGGAAAAACAGATCAACCGGATCGCCACGCCCGAAGAGCTGGCCATGTATCTGAACCATCCAGGAGACGCGTTGAAAACCATATTGTTCCGTCACGAATACGGCAACCCCAACCGGGTGCCCTTGGATGTCTGGTTTGAAGGTCTGGCACCGGGCCGGGAATTGTTTTTTACCGATACGCAAGGCAAACCCCATGCCCTGAAAATTCTGGGCATCGAGCAGCCGGATGACAAAGGCATGGCCGTGGTAAGGTACACCCTGGATGCAGAAGTGTTCATCCACACGGTCAAGGTGGCCGATGCCGCAGCGACTGCTGCGGATGCCCTCCAGATGGCGGATCCGAACAACCCGCACCATGTGGCCGCACCGTCCAACGGAGATCTGTGGATCATGTATGTCAAACCCGGAGATATGGTCCAGGCCGGAGAGGAACTGTTCAACATCACCATCATGAAGCAGGAAAAAGCAGTGGTATCTCCGGTGGAAGGCATTGTTGATAGTGTTCTCAAAACGGCGGACTATAAATTCGACAAAAAAATGGTGCCCGTGAAAAAAGGGGAGCTGCTGGTGAAACTCGGGCCGGTGCCCAGAAAATGCACGGCCTGCGATACCCCGGTGGCGGACAAAGCGTACAAATTTTGTCCCCGGTGTGGCGAAAAGATTTGAAAGCGAACTAAAAGGTCAGCATGACCGTGGTGCCGCCGGAATTCAAACAGTCATCCGGTGTTGTGCAAAACGTGCAGCGCCGGATGTCGCCGGGGCAGGTGTCGGTGTCGGCCGGGATGAAGGCGCACCGGGTGGAATCGATATCCAGGGTGAAATTGAACCGCTCGGAGAACAGTTTGATGCGCAGCAGATCGAATCCCCGGCCCCCGGCATTGAATTCGTAGGGCTGCTTGGTGGTGTATTCCGATGACTCCGGCGGGGTGAAATAATTTTCAAAAATCAGGCGCAGCTTGTCTTTTGTAAATCCGATGCCATGATCTTTGATCATCAGGACGGGACGGTTTTTCCGGGTAAATACGCGAATGTCTATTTTCCCGCCGTCCGGGGTGTATTCCACCGCATTACGGATCAGGCCGGTGGCAATGATCTCCAGGATCTCTTCGGGCATGCGGACGGGGTCTGTTGGTTCCAGACCGGTTTCCAGGGTGAGGCGGCGGAAAGCGAATTCCGGTGCCAGATCCTGCACGTGCAGCTCCATGAATTGATCCAGAGAGATGGTCTGAAGGCTCAAGCGGCCGGGCCCGAAAATTTTTTCCACAGCCTGCCTGACTGATGTCATCACTTCGACGCTTCCGGTTCGGGATCCATCCCGGACTTCGGTTTCGGCAAGCAGGGTCAGTTCATCCACACAGGCGTCAACGAGCCGGGTCAGGATATGGTGGGCCGTGAACTGCTTTTTTTTCAGCAGGTCTTCCACCTCGAACTGAATTTCCAGAATCCGTTTCAGGTTTCGCCGTGCCCGATCGATGATGGTTTGAATTTTTTCATCACTGATGCCTTTGGCCGCCAGTTTTTTTCCCAGCAGTTTCATGGCGGCATCCACCACGGACACGGGGGTCTTGAGTTCATGGGCCAGGTGGTTGATCACCTGGTCCTTGGCCTGGTTCAGCATCTTCAGGTCGGCATAGGACTGCTCCAGTTCCTCGTGAATCCGGGTGTTTTCAATGGGAAGGGCCACGGTGCTGGCCACCATCATCAATTGATCCGTGTCTGTGTCGTCAAACTGGCCCTGGAGTTTGTTCACCACCGACACCACGCCGATGACCCGGTCTTTGAGCTTGATGGGCACGGACAGCATGTTTTTGGCCACCAGGTCGGTTTCCTCGTCCACCCGGCGCAGGTAGAAATGACACTGGGTGATATCCGGGATCAGCAGTGGTTTACCGGTTTTAAAGACATGGCCGGATACCCCCTGGTCAGCCGGAAACCGAAGTTTCTTGAATTTTCTGCCGGAGGCCGCATCCTTGAACCGGGCGGTAAAAAAATACAGTTCATCGGTGTCCCGGTCCGCCAGCAGGATGAACGCCCCTTCCACATTAACCAGTTTCTGGATTTCGGCCGTAATGATGGTCACCAGATCCCCCAGCTTGTGATAGGTGTGCAGGGCCGTGGAGATGTCGAACATGATCCGGTTGGTTTTGGCCATGCGCTTTTCAAATGTGATATCGCGCAGGATCAGGACCTGGCCCATGGGGGTGTCATCTTCATCGTACAGAATGGCGCCGTTGATTAGAATGTCCAGCAGCCGTCCGTCCCGGGTGTACCGCTGGGTTTCAAAATCCAGGACCGTGCGGTTTTCATACAGCTGCTTCATCCCCTGTCTGGCCTGTTCCAGGAGATGGTCCGGAATGAACGGAATGTTTTTCCCCCGGATCTCTTTCAGTTTCCATCCAAACACCCGCTCAAATGCGGGGTTGACATATTCCACCGTGTTGTTCAGAGAAAAGGCGAACACCGGGTCCGGCAGAAATCGGAGCAGCGTATCCAGGCGCTTCTGGGCCAGCCGGGTTTCCTTGTACAGCTGCTGGACCGATTTTTCCGATGTGGGGGAGGCCATTTTTTTGCTTATTCCTTTATTGCGTCGCTGCCTGTCGGTTTTATCTTAGCCCGGGGCACTGGTTCAGTCGTCAAACAGGCTGTATTTGAATGGTATCTGGGCCATTTCATGGGATACCTCGAATCGGGTTTCATCGGTTTGAATCAGTTCGGAAGGGATGTGCAGCTGCAAAAATTTTTCCTGACTGGTAATCACAGGGAATCCATAAGGCACGTTCATGTGTTTCAACGGTTTGCCGGCTGCCGTGCGCTGTTCCACAAAATCCTGGTGCCGGGCCAGGCGCCGGGCCGCTACCTGGCCGGCCAGGACCATGACTGCCCGGACCGTCCTCTGGATGGCGGGGATCAAATGGGTGTCTGTGTCATACCCCACGCTGCTTCGGCCTGCCGCCATGGCCCCAGCCGTGGTGGTGCCGGTGCCCATAAACGGGTCCAGCACCTGGTCGCCTTTCACCGAGAACATATTGATCAGGCGATACGCCAGTTCAAAGGGAAAGGCGGCACTGCGGTTTCTATCTTTTGCATCAGCCAGGGCCTGGACTGTGCCTTTGAGGTCGAACCACACATCGGAAAACCAGTGGTTACGCTCTTCCCAGAAAATCGCGCTCTCCCTGCGCCGCTGCTTTTCTTCGGCGCTTTTGAATTCCCGTTTGCCGTGTTTTCTCAGAATCAGAATATATTCATGTTCCAGGGTGACATAGGCTCCGGCCGGGAGCATGCCCGATCCCATGAATTTGGTGGGGGCATTGGTCTGCTTGCGCCAGATGATGCAGGGCAGACTGGTGAATCCAATCTCCCGGGCGGCGGACAGGATCCTGGCATGGTTGGTGTACAAAGCAAAATGGGAGTCGATGGTCCGGGTGGCATCCCCGATATTGATGCAGACAAACCCGCCGGGTTTGAGTACCCGGAAGCACTCCTGCCACACCGGGTCCAGCACCTGGTGCATGACTTCGAACATTCCCGGACCGTCTTGTCTGGACATACACGTTTTCACGGCGGAGTCCATTTTTTGAAACAGGTCGTCCCACATCTCGATCATGGGGTAGGGAGGAGACGTTACCACCAGATCGATACTGTCGTCTGCCACTGCTGTCATGCAGCGGGCATCGGAAAAATGTATTAAATGGCCTGTCTTCATGGATCAATCGTCTCGTTTAATTGAAGCGGGTTCACTGAATGTAACTGAGCCGGGATCTGTTGTCAATGGATTGTGTGGCTTGCAATTGTCCGAGGGTGTGGTTATAGTCGGACAGCAGTCGAAGAATACAGCAGACACAGGAGCGAGAAATGGCGGTTGGATGGGCAAAAGACGGGGCGGTTCAAGAAGAGATCGATGCCGGTGTGGCAGATGCGGTGAAGCGTGCCAGAAGCCGGCTGGGAAAAGGGGTCAGCAGGACCCATTGCGAGATGTGCGAAGACCCGATTCCTGAAGCAAGGCGCAACGCCCTGCCTGGGGTGCGGCTGTGCATCGGGTGCCAGTCGGAACTGGAGAAAACGGAGTCCGGAGGCAGTATTTACAACCGCCGGGGCAGCAAAGACAGTCAGTTGAAGTAATCTGTCACATCCGGCGGTTGATCAGCAATGTCTTGTGCCGGATCACCAGAGCAGTGAGTGCCAGCAGCAATGCCAGTCCGGCCAGGGCCGGGGTGAAATCATGGAAGACGTCAAACACGAAACCGGCGGCAATGGGCGACAGGGCCGCTGGAATGTTGGCGGTGAACAGCCATCCGTAAATCCGGGAAACATGACTGCTTCCCCAGCTCCTGGCGGCACTGGACACATAAATCACCAGAACCCCGCCATAGTTGAATCCCGTAAAAATTGCAAATGCCCAGAATCCAGGGACGGATGCCGTCAGAAGCGGGGCCGCTGCCAGAACGGCCGCCTGGCAGATCAGATTGGCCTGAATCGCGGAACCAGCCTGAATCCGGTCGAAGACCGTGCCCCAGATGACCCGGCCGGCCGCATTGGCCAGGGCAAACAGGGACACCGCTGTGATACCGATGGATGCGGCATGTCCAGTGCCCTGAAACATTTCCTTGAGATTGGCGTTCACGGCAAACCCGGCAGCCAGGCCCATGAACATGGCCAGATACAGCAGTTGAAAAAGGGCATGTCCCAGCACCTGACCCGGCCGAAGGGGCGGTACAGACGTGGATCGGGTTTCAACGGATCCGGTGTCAGCGGCAGGAAACCGCATCACACTGCCGGCCGGGATCACCAGGCATAAAAACAGCATGCCGAATGCGGCAAATGTTTCAAACGGCGTATATCCCAAAGCGGTGATCAGGTAGCCCCCAACCTGGCTGACCAACGCGGCCCCGCCGCCGAATCCGGCCACGGCAATGCCGGTCACCAGCCCCTGGGATCGCGGAAACCATCGGATGCATACGGCAATGGGGACAATATAGGCCATTCCCGCACCAATGCCGGCCATGCCGCCGATGCCAAGGATGGTGAACGCAAAACTGTGGCTGCCCAGACCGGCCAGCAGCCACCCGCCCCCGAACAGCAGACCGCCGGTCATGGCGCTGATGCGCGGACCGATTTTCGGCAGAAATCCGCCGGCAATCATCATGGTCAGGGGAAAAATAAAATAAAACAGAGTAAACGGGACCTGTACCGGCCCCTGGGCCAGTCCGGTCAGGTCTTTGAGGGGCTGGACATAAACGCTCCAGGAGTAGGTAGCACCGAGACACACCTGCATGAGCACGGCAGAGACAAGGATGAGATATCTCATAAGCGTCTGCAGTGGATAGTAACGCTCATATCTTGATACCGTTCGTCATCTCAACGGTCCCTGAGAGGGGGGAGAACCGCTTTGAGGGCCTGAATCAGTTTTTCAACATTTTCGGGCCGGGCCGTGTGTCCCATCAGGCCGATCCGCCAGATCTTGCCGGCCAGCGGTCCCAGACCGGCGCCGATCTCGATTTTATACTGTTTGAGAAGCCGGGTTCTGACATCTGCATCATCCACCCCGTCCGGGATACAGACGGCATTGAGCATGGGCAGGCGGCAGGCGGCATCCACATGCATGCGAATCCCTAAATGATCCAGTTCCCGCACCAGCTGCAGATGGGTTTTCATGTGTCGCTCAAACACCCGGGTTTCCCCTTCTTCCAGAATCAGACAAAGGGCCTGGTACAGCCCATAAAGCATGTTGACGGGGGCCGTGTGGTGATATGCTCTTGTGGCGCCTTCCCAGTAGTTCATGATCAGGCTCAAGTCCAGATACCAGTTGGGAACCTTTGTTTTTCTGGCCTCGATCACGTCCACCGCTGCCCGAGAAAAAGACACCGGCGACAGACCCGGGGGGCAGGACAGGCACTTCTGGGTGCCGCTGTACAGCACATCGATTCCCCAGTCGTCCATGAAAATGTCGGTGCCGCCAAAACTGGTCACCGCATCCACCAGAAACAGGGTCTCTTTGTTTTTGAGCAGCGAACCGATGCCGGACACCGGATTCATGACGCCGGTAGAGGTTTCCGCATGCACCACCGCCACCAGTTTGTAGGTTTTTTTTGACAGCTGTTTCTGTACCACATCCACAATCACCGGTGTTCCCCAGTCAAATTCCAGGGTGTCCACGTCGGCTCCCAGACGTGTGGCCACATCCTGCATACGCATGCCGAACACCCCGTTGATCAGGATCAGGACCGGATCGTTTTTTTCAATGAGGTTCACAAAACTGCATTCCATGCCGGCGGAGCCGGTACCGGAAATGGGGAGGGTCAATGCGTTCCGGGTGTGCAGCAACGTTTTGAGCTGCTGTTTGATGGCATCCATGATCCGGATGAAATCCGGGTCCAGATGTCCCAGTGTGGGTTTGGCCAGCGCGTCCAGTACCGAAGAATGGACACAGGACGGTCCCGGACCCATGAGGGTGACCGGTTCAATGGTCTGCAGCAGATCGTTCATGTCAAGTTCCTTTAATCAGCCGGTGTTCAGCATCATGCGCTTGTCTCCCCGTTCCATGGCCAGTTCCGTGAGTTTGTCCGCCGGAATATGGCACAGGATTTTGTGGCCGTTGGGCAAGCGCTGGAACCGGGGTTTTTCCTGTTCACAGATTTTTCCGTCATCCGGCAGTACCGAGCGCCTGGGGCACCGGGTATGGAAACAGCATCCCGAAGGCCGGTTGGTGGGGCTGGGCACATCTCCGGACAGGATGATGGACTGGCGTTTGGCCGTGGGATCCGGAATGGGCACCGAGGACAGCAATGCTTCGGAGTACGGGTGATACGGCGGCGGATAAATGGCGGACACGGGGCCGAATTCCACGATCTCTCCCAGGTACATCACGGCCACAAAATCGGAGATGAACCGCACCACGCTCAGGTCATGGGCGATGAAGATCATGGTGGATCCCATGTCTTCCTTGATCTCGTTGAGCAGGTTGAGCACGGCCGCGGCCACGGACACGTCCAGGGCGGATACGGGTTCGTCGCAGATCACCAGGGAGGGCCGGCTGGCCAGGGCCCTGGCAATACCAACGCGCTGCTTTTCACCACCGGACAGCTGCCGGGGATACCGGTCATAATAGTAAGCATCCAGCTTCACGGCCCGGAGCAGCCGCTCGACCTCCTTGCGGACTTTTTGCCGGGGAACGGTCTTGAATTTCTGGATGGGGCGTCCGATCTGAGCCCCGATGGTGTAGGAGGGATTCAGGGTGGAATCCGGGTTCTGGAATACCATCTGCAGTTCCCGGATCAACGACAGGTCCCGTTTCTGGGCCGGCAGATTCAGATCGATGCCCATCAGCTCCACCTTGCCGTCAGTCAGTTCTTCCAGACCGATGATGCCCTTGACCAGGGTGCTCTTGCCGCAGCCCGATTCCCCGACAATCCCCAGGGTGGTGCCCTTGAGGACCTTCAGGGATATGTCGTCCACCGCCTTGACATGGGTTTTTTTCGCCAGGCCCAGGATGGCCCGCAATGACGGGTTCTGTTCCGGATACCACAGCTTCATGTTCCGGATGTTGAGCAGGGTGTCCATGGAGGAAAAATCGTCATCGCCTTCGATTTGAACCACGGCATCGCGCTGTCCCCGGGCATAATCGTCATACGCCACCTTCAGGGTTTCTCTGCCCAGAAAACACCGGGACCAGTGATCGTCGGATATGGCAATCAGTTCAGGATGCTGAGACGTACAGTTGGCGGTCAGGCTTTTGTCCTCCAGGTGCCGGCCTTCGATACGCCAGTCACACCGGGGCGCGAAAATGCAGGCGTTCAGATCCCGGTCCGCCGGGTCCGGGACCCGTCCCCGGATGGACCAGAGCCGGTTGTTGGACAGGTTGTCCCCCAGTCGGGGGACGCAGCACAGCAATCCCCGGGTGTAGGGGTGGGCCGGGCTGGCGAACAGCTTCTCGATAGGCCCCTGCTCCACCATCTCTCCGGCATACATGACGCACAGCCGGTCGCTGACCTTGGCCACCACGCCTAAGTTATGGGTGATGAAGATGATGCCGGTGTTGAAATCTTTTTTCAGATCTTCGACCAGGTCCAGGACCGCCGCTTCCACGGTGACGTCCAGGGCCGTGGTGGGTTCGTCCATGATCAGCAGCGACGGGTTGTTGAGCAGGGCCATGGCGATCACCACCCGCTGCTGCTGTCCCCCGGAGATCATATGCACATACCGGTTCATCACATTGGCAGCATCCGGCATGTGTACCCGCTCGAGCATGGCGATGCACCGCTTCCAAGCCTCTTTTTCGCCGATGTCGGTGTGGGCCGTGAGGACCTCTGTGAGCTGGGTCCCGATGGTCAGAGACGGGTTCAACGCCTGCATGGGATCCTGGTACACCATGGAGATGTTGTTGCCCCGGATTTTGCGCAGTTCCGCTTTGGGGGTCCCCACCATCTCCTTTCCCATGAATTTGATGCTGCCCCCCACCACCTTGCCGTTGGAACCTAAAAAATCAAGAATACCAAAGGCGATGGTGCTTTTGCCGCATCCGGATTCCCCCACTACGCCGACGGTCTGTCCCTGTCTGACGGTGAAATTGACCCCCCTGACCGCAGGTACCAATTGTTTTCGGGTCTGGTAGGAAATGGCCAGGTCCTTGACCTCCAATACCGGTATATCTGATGTATGTTCCATAGGATCGCTTTCGTTCATTGTCAGGGCCCGGCAGCAGAAGCTGCCGGACACAGGATTACTGATATCTCATGGATTCTTCCCGAATCCCGTCTGCCAGCAGGTTGAGCCCCACCACCAGCGAAGCGATGGCAAGGGACGGCCACAGGGCCGCATAGGGATTGCCTGTCAGGATAAACGCCCGTCCTTTGGCAACCATGGAGCCCCAGTCCGGTGATGGCGGCGGCATGCCAAGGCCTAAAAATCCCAGGGTTCCCATGGCAAAGATGGCATACCCGATCCGGAGCATGGCATCGATGATGATGGGGCCCCGGGTATTGGGCAGAATTTCCACAAACATGATGAACCAGGCACTTTCCCCCCGTGTCTCTGCCGCCCGGATATATTCACGGGTTTTGATGTCCAGGGTCAGGCTTCTTACCAGCCGGGCGATGCCCGGCACCCCCACAATGGAGATGGCGATGACCACATTGACGGCGGAGGCTCCGATGGCCACCACGATGATCAGATAGAGCAAAATGACCGGGATGGCCATCATGGCATCCAGAAGCCGCATGACAAGCTCGTCGAGCCATCCGCCTTTGTACCCGCCGATCAATCCCAGCGTGGCACCGATGATCAGGGCCACTACCACCCCCCAGATGGCCGTACCCCCGGGCAGTGAAATGTTTTCAGACACCGGCAGCACCACCAGAACCACCCGGGCGCCGTAGATCAGCCGGGTCCACAGGTCCCGGCCCAGTTCGTCCGTACCCAGGATATGTTCGGCAGACGGCCCCTGGTTGGGGGCTTTCCAGTCCTGTTCATAAGGGGTGTACGGGGTGAGAAGCGGGGCGAACAGGGCCACGAACACCCAGAACAGGACAATGACCAGCCCCACCATGGCGATTTTGGAACTGAGCAGGATGCCGAACATGTCCTTGAGCTGCGCTTTTTTGGTTTTTGCTATATTCTTGGTTTCAACTGTTTCAGGCATACCGTATCCTCGGATTCAAAAAGGTATAGATGATATCGGCCACCAGCTGGGTACCGACAGCTACCAGGACCATGATCATGGCCCCGGCTTCCAGGGCGTTGAAATCTTTATACAGCGCTGATTCCAGCAGATAGGCCCCCAGTCCCGGGTATCCGAATACCACCTCCACGATGACGATCCCCCCCAACAGCCAGTTGACATGGAGCATGATCACGGTGATGGGGGCGATGAGGGCATTTTTCACCGCATGTTTGAACACCACTTTCTTGTAGGGCAGGCCCTTGAGAAATGCGGTGCGGATATAGGGGGCCTTCATGACCTCCACCATGGAGGCCCGGGTGATGCGCAATATATACCCCAGTTCGATGAGGGTGAGGGTGAGCACCGGCAGGATCAGCATCAAGGGTTTTTCCCAGGGCGCAGCCGTGCCCAGGACCGCCGCACCCGGCAGCCAGCCCAGCCACACGGAAAAGATCAGGGTCAGAAAAATACCGGTGGCAAACTCCGGCACCACGGAAAACATCATGCCGCCCACCGACAGGAACCGGTCCTTGAGAGATCCTTCCTGGAGTCCGGCAATGAGCCCCAACAGCAGGGCCAGGGGCATGACAATGACAAAGGCGGTGCCCGCCAGGACCACGGAGTTGCGCAATCGGGTCCACAGGCTTTTGTTCACCGGCCGGCCGGTACGAAAGGAAATACCCGGATCTCCCCTGACAAATCCTTTTTTCAACGGGATGTAGTCTTTGGGGCCCCCGGAACTTTCCATCCACCCCTTGCCCATGACGAACACGAACATGGTCTCAATTTCACCTTTGACCCAGCGAACCGCATGGTTCTGCCGGTCAATCCCCCAGAATTCCTGTTTGCCGTCCTCAATGGTTTTCCATCGGTCATTGTCCACATATTCGGTTTTTTCCCCGTCCGGTGTGAGGTTGATGGCCACCAGGTCGTCTCCGTCCACTTTCCAGCGGATGAGAGATCCATCATCCTTGACCGCCCACCATTCTTCAAACCCTTCTTCCGTGGTGATCCGTTTCAGGGGTATGCCGATTTTTTTTTCAGCGATCCAGTCGTTACCGGCGATCCAGTGCAGATACCGCACATACATGGGCTGGTCCAGACCGTTCTGACGAATGAAAGCGGCTTCCTGTTCCGGAGAGATAAAGGCCCCGAGCACATTTTTGGCGATGTTTCCGGGAGAGGATTCTGCTATGATAAAAACGGCCAGAGACACCAGAATCATGGTTAACAGCAGAAGAAAAAAACGGCGGAGTATAAAAACAATCATAAACTCCCTGTCCTTGTTTTAAGGGTGCCCGTACGCAGAGGACACGTACGGGCGACACAGGTTTTTGATCTAAGCTAAAGACACGTCGTTGAACAGCATGAATCCATTGGGATGGGCTTCCAGCCCTTTGACCGGGCTTCTGGCGACCATCCAGACCGACCGCCAGTAGCCGATACCGATGGAGCCCCGGTCATACTGGATTTTCTGGAGTTTGCAGAACAGTTTTCTGCGTTTTTCCACATCCAGGGTGCCATTGGCCTGTTCCAGGATTTCAGAGAATTCCTTGTCCACCCACCGGGTCTCGTTCCAGGCCACGGGGTTTCCGTCCGCGTCAGCCTTGTAAGCCAGATTCAGGACCATGGTGCCCAGGGGCCGGTGGGTCCAGGGGGTGATGCCGAAATCCACTTCCGTCCATTTTTCCCAGTACTGGCTGTTGGGCATGGTCTGCAGGTTGATCTTGAACCCGCCGGGCATGGCATCCTGTTTGAGGATTTCCGCATACCGGACCACATCCGGCCATCCGGAACCCACGGCCAGGTTGACTTCCAGGCCATCGGGATATCCGGCTTCGGCCAGCAGTTTTTTGGAAGCTTCAGGATCATATGCCGGAATGGGCATTTCACAGTATTCCGGATGCAGCTGGTATACGTGGAAATCCTGTCCTTCCAGGCCCTGGCCCATGTAAGCCAGTGCCAGGAGCTTTTCATGGTTGTGGCATTTTCTCATGGCCAGACGGACCTTTTCATTGTCCCAGGGTTTGAGATCCACGCGCATGCGCAAGACCCGGGCTGAGGCCGTGGGTGCCGCAAGAATCTGAATTTCCGGATCATCTTTGAGTGCCCGGAAGATATCGGTGCCGCCGATGTCGGACAGGTCGATGAAATCGATGTCCTTGCTCTTGATGGCCGAGATCATGGGAGAGGTTTCCGTGCCCATGTCCA
>JAABTO010000039.1 GCA_011389835.1 Desulfotignum sp.
GGATCTCTTTCTTTTGCTTATTTTCCTTTTATTACATGTCCTTTAGATTAATGCAAATTTTTGAATCAATTTTTTTAGAAAAATAAATAGCTATCCTTTTTCCCGTTTTGCCAGAATTTCTTTTTCCCCTTCTTTCTTAAGCCGGTCCAGCTCCGCCATTACCTTGTCACTCAGTGGATCCGGTTTGTGGGTCTCCATGATGGACCGGATCTCTTCCTGGACCCGGTGATCCATGGTAGGACAGCCCGAATTTTTCCAGGCATCGATGGTCTGGCGGTTGAGCAGTTTTGAAACGGACAATTCCTGTTTGAAATGTGCCAGCGTATGTTTCTGGGTGATGAAATGCCCCCCCGGCCCCACATCTTCGAGGATCTGCCGGGCCAGGGTATCTTTGGTGACGGTGATGCCGTCCACGAACCGTTTGGTCATGCCCGCAATCTCATTGCCCATGACCAGCTGTTCCAAAGAGCAGGCCATGCCCGAAGCCATGTACCCCACATCATGGATCAGGTTCAGGCCGGACAGTCCCTGGGCCAGAATGGAAAACGCCCCTTCCAGGCCGGCCTGGGCGTCCAGGCACTTTGAGTCCGTGGCACCGGCCAGGCCCCAGGTGGGCAGGTCGAATGATTGGGCAATTTCCGCCTGGGCCGCGATCCCCAGGCTGTTTTCCGGAGCCCCCATGGTCATGAGCGCGGTCTTCATGTCCAGAATTCCCACATTGCCGCTCATGGCCACGGGACATCCGGGTTTCCGCAGCTGGGCAATGGTGATGTGGATCAGGGCTTCGGCCGTGATCTGCACCAGCATGCCGGCCAGGGTGACCGGGCCGGTGGCACCGGCCGACACCGTAGAGCCGGGCAGCTGGGGCATGAACCGTTCCGCGGCGATCAGAATCCGGTCCACCACGTCATCGGGGAAGAACAGCGGGGCAATGGCTTCCGGGTAGAGGATGAGAAACGGTTTTTCCCGCAGCTTGTCCTGACCACCGGCGATGACGGCGGCCATCTCATACACGTATTCACATCCCAAAGGCGAGTATCCGATAAAGGCGGCCGGCTTGGTGGTGTTGGCAAACATGGCCGGAATTTCATGGACTTCGGCCGCCGCGCCCGGCACGTCCTGGGAGGAGCCCATGGGCATGACAAAATCGATATGGGCCAGGGCATCGGCCACTTTGGCGCCCAATGCAATGTCATTGATGCTGGTGGGGCGGATGTCGCCGGTAAAGGGATCCCGATGGTTGGGGCTGGCAGTGGAGGTGCCGTAGTGGCTTTTTTTTCCTTCCACTTCCAGAGCCCTTCGACCGTTTCGGTCATAAATGGTCCACCCCTTGGGGGCCGTG
>JAABTO010000220.1 GCA_011389835.1 Desulfotignum sp.
AAGATCTTTTCTTCGAGTTCATCTTTATCCTCTTCTCTTTTTTTCAGCAATATTCTCAAAGTGGTGTTCATATCTTCGAGTTCAGCCGTTCTTTGCTTTACTTTCTCTTCAAGGATCAGCGCGATCTCTTTTTGTTTGTTTTCCGCTTGTTTCCGATCGGTGATGTCCCTGGCGATTTCCAGGCGTACCAGGCGGCCGTCTGTCCACGGGACCGCAAGGCTGCTCAGTTCATGCCATCGATCAGATCCCTTGTCATAAACTTCATGGATACTTGGCTCTGTGGGGTTGCCGGCCTTATCCACCAGCCTGTGTTTGTTGCAGATGTCACAGGGCCCATCCTGTTTTCCATGGATGGCTGCCCAGCAGACCTGACCGGTCAGGTCTGCGTTGTGCTCTTTTATCATGTAATTGTTCATAAAAAGGATCTCATAGGAGATCATGTCGGTAATGTAGACACTGGATTCAATCCGGTTCAGAACCGATTCCAGTTGATGTCTGCCGTATTTGAGCAACCGCTCGGTGCGTTTCCGGTCGGAAACATCGATGATGACGGTGCGAAACCGGGCTTCCCCCTGACAGGACTCCGGGATGGCGGTGCTTTCCAGTTGCACATCCAGAACGCCCCCCCCTTTTTTTTTCATTTTTAGGTCACAGATCTGCCGTTTTTTTGACTCAAACAGTGTCTGCATGTGCAGGTAATAAATATCCTGGTCTCCGGGAAGGACATACTCGGAAAGCGACCGGTTGACAAGAGAACCCCTTTCCGTTTCCAGGATCCGGGCCAGGGTCAGGTTGGCATCGAAAATCTTTCCCTTTGCATTCAGGGTGACATACCCCACAGGCGTAAAATCATACAGCTGGGTATAATGGATTTTAAATTCCATCAATTCCTGCTGGGCCCGGCGAAGCTCATCGTTTTGAAGTTCCAGTTCAATCTGGAAGGTCTGGAGTTCGTGAATGAGCCGGAGCGGATCTTCAACCGCAACCAATTTCCTTGAAAAATCGGGTTTTGCTATCAATTCCTCAGCCTGCCGGCGCAATGCATTGAATTTTTCTTCAGCTGTTTTATTTTTCATCCTGGATGACCCTTTCAATGGTGACAACCCCTTTGGTCATATCTTTTTCATCTCTCAGTGCCAGAACCATCATCCAGACCTTCACAAGCGCACCTGACCGGGTTTTTCGAAAGGTTTCAAGGCTGTCGAACAGTTTGCCCTCAAATGCCTGGTCTACCAATGCCTGAGACGCTTTGCGATTTTTTTGGGGTATCATCTCCTTGATATTCATTTTCAGGGCCTCGGATTCCGTATACCCGTATATGTTTACGGCGCCCTGGTTCCAGAAGGAAATCACCCCTTTTTTATCCTGGATCACGATAGCGTCCGTTGAATCCATAATCACGGACAGGCGTTCGGCCTTCAGGCGGTACCGGTTAAAATCAGTGATATCTTCAAAGGTCACCACCACGCCGTCTATGACATTCTGCATGGTGCGGTAAGGCATGATCCGGCTTCTGAAAACCTTGCCGTCCAGGGTTTCCACTTCAAGTGTCTGGGGGATCAGATCTTTTAAGACCTGAGACGCATGATCCACGATCTGGAACGCTTTCAATTGTGTGGCAAAATGGCTGATGGGCCGGCCGACATCGCTCATGGTCAATGGAATCAAGTCGGTGACCCTGTCGGTGAACCGCTTGATATTGATGTCCATGTCTAAAAAAATCGTCCCGATCTGGGTGGCATTCAGCAAATTTTTCATGTCGTCATTGGCTTCGGACAAATCATTGAGCCGGGCCTGAAGTTGTGCATTCACGGTGGCCGACTCCTCGTTCAAAGACTGGAGTTCCTCTTTTGAGGTCTCCATCTCTTCATTGGTGGACTGCAGCTCCTCATTGGTGGATTGGAGTTCTTCATTGGTGGATTGGAGTTCTTCATTGGCGGTTTCCAGCTCTTCAATGGTGGTCTGCAGGTTTTCTTTGGTGTATTTCAGCTCCTGTTCAAGCCGGCTGACAGTATCGTTTTTCGGGGTCATCCCGGGCTTGGATTTGGGTGTGGATTTGGATGTTCTTTTCTTTGTATCATTGAACACGACCATGAACATGCCTTGAAGGGCACCATATGCCGGGACCGGTTTTACCGTCAAATCGATTGTGACAGTGCCGCCGTTGTCCGCGACCTCAACACCCTTGCGCAAAATTTCCTGCTTGGTACCGGTGGCTTTGCGGATGGCCGATGCCAGCACGGTTTTCAGACTGGGCCGGGCCATTTCCACGATATTAAAACTCGCCATGCCTGCGGCAGGTTCCAGATATTTTCCCGTCCGGCCGTGGACATACACGATATTCAATTTTTCATCAATAATGACGCAGGGAGGGGTGTCGCTTTGCTGCAGAATGGTTTCCACCAGTTTAAATTTGTTGATATTTTCCACTCTCTGGACCGCTTCAACGCTTTTGTTGGCCCGGAATTCAGCAGGTGCCGGACCCGGCAGATTCAATATGTGATTGGCCCTTGACACGCCGGATTGACGCTTGAAAATTTTCCATTTCCGGTCACATATTTCAAACAGTTTTGTTTCCTGGCTCAGGGACTCGGATGAACCGATGAACAAAAGACCATCCGGCACCAGGCTGTAATGAAACAAGGGAAACAGTTTTTTCTGCAATTCCGGCTCCAGATAGATCAGAAGATTTCTGCAGGTGATGATATCCAGTTTTGTAAACGGCGGGTCTTTGATCAGGTCCTGCAATGCAAACACCACCATTTCCCGGATGGATTTATTGACCCTGTAGTGATGATCTTTTTTGGTGAAAAACTGATTTAATCGCACGGGAGTAAGGTCTGTTGCAATACTTAATGGATAGAGGCCGGATCTGGCGATTTTGATGGCATCCGGATCAATATCCGTGGCAAATATCTGGACGTTGAAATGCCGGTTCATTTTTTCCATGCATTCGTGCAATACAATAGCCATGGAATATGCCTCTTCACCCGTGCTGCATCCGGTTACCCAGATTCTGACCATGGCCTCTTCCGATTTATCGGCCAGCAGTTTGGGTACATATTTTTCCTTGAGCACGGCAAAGGCGTCAGGATCTCTGAAAAAGCTGGTTACACCGATCAAAAGGTCTTTGAACAGCACATGGATCTCGCGCTCGCTTCTGCCAAGATAGGTCTGGTAATCTTCGATATTATCGATCTGGTGCACATGCATCCGCCGTTCCACCCGCCGGATAATGGTATTTTTCTTGTACAGGGAAAAATCATGGTCGGTATGGGTCCGAAGAAGTATACAAATTTTTTGCAGCGCAGTGTGGATTTTTTTTTCATCCACAAAAATCTTGGCCCGAGGTTTGTCTGAGGAGGCATGCGCAGTATATTTCACCAGCGCGTCGGGCATCTTGTCCACCGGCAGGGTATAATCCACAAGGCCTGTGGCAATGGCACTTCTGGGCATGCCTGCATATTTGGCGGAATCCTCGTCCTGGACCATGACCATGCCCAGTTCCCCCTTGATCTGTCTTACGCCGAGACTGCCGTCACTGCCGGTTCCCGACAGGATAATGCCAATGGCATCAGCGCCCTGGTCCTGGGCCAGGGATTTGAAAAAACTGTCAATGGGAAGGTTGAATCCCCTGGGATGGGGCAGATCCATGAGTTGGAGGGTGCCGTTTATAATGGCCAGGTCCTTGTTGGGCGGAATCACATAGACCCTATTGGGTTGAATCGTAAGCCCGTTGGTTATCGGATGGACCTTCATCTGTGTTTTTTTTTGAATCAGCTCAGGCAGAATACTGGCATGGGTGGGATCCAGATGAGATACCAGAACAAAGGCCATGCCGCTGTCTGGGGGCATGGCCGTAAAAAACGCTTCAAAGGCTTCCAGGCCGCCGGCGGAAGCGCCTATTCCGACAATGGGAAATCTGTCACCGGACGTTCCGGGTTTTGGGTCGGCCTGCCGGGTAATCGTGTCTTTTGCCGGTTCCTTTTTTTTGGTCATGGGCGGTTTCCCTTTTCCTGAAAGATCGGTATGCACGAAAGCTGTCAACTGTTTTATTTATAAGCCGGGCAACCGCCTTCTGTCAAGGGATTCGAAAGTTCCAGTGTACCGGTCCCTATAGAGAAGCGCGGCCAGCCGATCCAGGACCGATCTCCTGTCTGAACGGAAAAAAGGGGGTATTTGCTCAATGGGTCATATATCACCTTTTTGGGTGTGCGGTTTGGATATGTCAGATGGATAAATGTCCCAAAATCGTGTATGAGATAATAAAACATGGGTGAAAAACCGGCAGATAAGGGGAAACAGGATGAAATTGTGCAACCGATGGATCGTGATGACGGCAACCGTTTTTCTGCTTTGCGGGTTTCATGCCACCCTCCGGGCCGACCCCCGGGTGGTGGGTCATTTTTCAGCCCTGACACCCGGCGGTGAGCTCCCTGAAACCTGGGAGCCGATGACATTTTCCGGCATTGACCGCCATACCGGCTACTCCCTGATAGAGGATGACGGCCGGACCGTGATCAAAGCCCACAGCCAAAATGCTGCCTCAGGGCTGATCCGGTTTCTTCGGATAGACCCGGCCAAATATCCGGTCATCCAGTGGCAGTGGAAAATCGACCATGTCCTGGAGAAAGGCGATGCAAAAAGTAAGCAGGGCGATGATTACGCGGCCCGCATCTATGTGGCGTTTGCCTTTGACCCGGACCAGGCATCCTGGTGGGAACGGGCACGGCACAAAAGCGCAGCAGCCTTTTCCGGCAAAGAGGTTCCGGGATCGGCCCTCAACTATATATGGGCCAACAAGGCCCCCAAAAATTCGATCCTGACAAATCCATACATATCCGAATCCATGATGGTGGCCGTACAAAGCGGTAACAACCGCGCCGGCCGGTGGATCACCGAAGAACGCAACATTGCGGAAGACTACCGGCAGGCATTCGGGCGGCCCCCGCCGGAAATCATCGGTATCGGCATCATGACCGATACCGATGATACCGGCGAACAAACAGCAGGATATTATGGGGATATTTTGGTGCACCCTTCAGGAAGTATTGAAACCGGCTCATTTGCTGCATGGGATTGCAACAGCAAAATACGCTTTTTATCTATGATTCCATCTTTAAAAGTTTTCGTAAGATACACGGCAAAATGCCATTGTTTTCAAAATATTCCACATCCACAACCGTATCCAGGCGGGCAGTGACTGAAAATTTAACCTGAGTATCATCGGTTTTCCGGGCAGTCACTTCAAGGGTTTTTTGTGGCGTCATGTTCTCGATTCCTTTGATTGAAAAGGACTCAGAGCCGTCAAGGCCAAGACTTTTCCAGCTTTGACCGTTTTTGAA
>JAABTO010000221.1 GCA_011389835.1 Desulfotignum sp.
ACCGGATCAAATAGCCGCCGTCCACGGTCAGGACGGTGCCGTTCACATAATTGGCCGCATCCGAACACAGAAAAATGCAGGCCCCCATGAGATCCGCGGTCCATCCCCACCGGTTGGCCGGGATATGGGCAAGGATTTCGGCATTGCGTTTCGGATCCTTCCGGGTTTTTGCCGTGAGTTCCGTGGCAAAGTACCCCGGTGCAATGGCGTTGACCTGTATGTTGAACCGGGCCAGTTCATCGCACATGGATCTGGTCAGTCCGACAATCCCGTGCTTGGTGGCGGCATAGGCCGGAGACCACTGCCCGCCCAGAAACGAATACAGCGAGGCGATATTGACAATCTTCCCCCGGGCCTGCCGGATCATGGGCTTGCACGCCTCATGGGTCATCTCGAACGCCGCTGTCAGGTTGACGGTCACCATCTGATCCCATTCCTTCCGGGTATACTGAGTGACATCTTCCACGTTGATGCAGATCCCGGCGCAGTTGACCAGGATGTCAATGCTGCCGAACATGTCCACACATTCTTCAACGATCCGCCGGCATTCGCCTTCAGCCGTGATGTCGGCGTAAACATAATGATAGGCCGTGCCGCATGCTTCCACCCATTGCCGGGTGGTGCCGTCATCTTCCATAATGCTTGCGGCCATCACGTTAGCGCCCCCCTTTGCCAGGCCAACGGACAATGCCTGTCCCAGGCCGGTGTTGCCCCCCGTGACAACGGCGTTTTTGCCTGCCAGGGAAAAAAAGCCCATATTGAAATCAGTCAGTTCCATGTCTGTTCCTCAATTCCTAAGTGTTTTTGTGTGGGTTGGGCATCAGTTTGTCCATGAGTTTTTCGATGAATTCACAGGCATCTCCCTGCACAACCATATCTGACAGGCGGCAGATGGGGGCGTGGGGTGAGGTGTTCACGGCGATGATGGATGTCACCCCCCGCAGTCCGGCCAGATGCTGCATGCTGCCGTGAATGCCCAGCGCCAGGTACATCTTCGGAGAAACGGTTTTTCCGGACTGGCCCACCTGGATGTGCCGCTGGGCAATGCCCTGATCCACCAGTTTCCGGCTGGCTGCCACAGCCCCGTTGAGGGCATCCGCCAGCGGTTTCAGTGCCGGAAAGCAGCGGGCCGCACCGCCACCGCCGGCCACCAGTACCTCGTAATCCCGGATATCCCGGGATTCCAGGGGTTGATCAACACCCAGGCGGGTCAGGGTGCTGCGGGTTGTCACCGGCAGGGAACAGGTGCTGATCCGGGTTGGCACCGTTTCTTCAGGGGGATGTTCAAACGCATGGGTCCGGATGGTCATCATCACGGGACCCGGCCCCTCCGGAAGGATGGTTTCAAGGATCGTTCCTGAACGGGCCGGCCGGGTGATCTCAATCCGCCCGTCCCGGACGGTGATGTCTGTCACACCGCTTGCCAGCCCTGTCCTGAGCCGCCATGCCAGCCGCGGGGCGATCATCTTTCCCAAAGTAGTTCCGGGAATCAGGATACTGTCAAACCCATAGGTCTGGTGCAGGGTTTCCAGGATCTCTGTGATGGCCCGGGGATCGTTATCCGCCACCAGACCTTCGGCCACCCGGATCACATGGTGAAACCGGCCCGTGAATGTTTCAGGCGAAGCGTTCACCAGGACCACATGGGATTCGAACCCGTCCCGGCCGTACATGCCCACGGCCGCCGCCAGCAGGTCCCTGGTCTTTTCAGGGGTTTCCGTGTCCTGTAATATGCAGGTTTGTTTCATCGGCACACCCCCTTTTTTTTCAGAAAATCAACTACCCGGGTGATGCCGTCGTCATCCGTGCCCACGACCACCGGATCTTTTTCCCCGTAGGTCACGGGGTATGAGCCAGCCACACGGGACAGGGAGCCGGCACGGCCCACCTGGTCTGCAGAAAAGCCCAGATCCCGGCTTGTGAGAATATTTACGTCTTCAGAAACGTCCCGGCGCAGGTCGGTTAATGCGGGGTAGGGCAGTTTGTACCCGCTTTCCCGGGTCAGGCTCAGCACGCCCGGCATGGCCATTTTCCAGGTGGTCACGCCCGTCTCATCCACGGCCTGGAACACGGCCCTTGTGGGGTCAAACCGGTCCGGATCGATTCGGATGACCCCCAGCATCTGATCCAGGCCCAGGCTTTCGGCGATCTGCACCGGCACCTGGGCAGAACCGCCGTCCAGGGAATGGCTGCCAGTCAGCACACAGTCACAGGGGCGGTCCGCAATATACCGGCTAAGCACCCTGCTGGTCACAAAAGCGTCACTGCCCTCGAGCCCGGAATCCCAGATCAGCGTGCCCCGGTCCACGGCAAGCCTCAGCAGGTCCTCCATGTGGGGGCGGACAGACAGGGGGCCCAGGGTCACCACCTCAATCGTGACCCCGGGATCGCCGGATTTCACGGCCAGGGCAAAGCCCAGGGCGCAGGCGTCGTCCGGATTCAGAATCAGCCGATTTCGTCCGGCGGTGAAGCTGTCCGGGTCAGGAACAAATTTGACGGTGCAGATGAGTTTCATGGGCATTGGTTGTCAGATCTCTCATCCCTGCTTACTGCTGGTATTTCTTTCCGTCCGCCTGGGGAAAGATGGTGCCGAAATTCATGATGCCGTTGGGGTCAAAGCCTTGTTTGAGCTTCTCCAGCATGTAATAGGCAGACCCGTGTTCCTCTTTGGTCCATTCGTTTCTGAATTTACCGATCCCGTGGTGATGGCACATGGATCCCCCGAACCTGAGGGTCTCTTCAACAATGATCCGCTGCAGCGGGTGGTGGTAGACCCGCATCTCGTCCTCAGGGGCGCAGAGGATGCGGTAGTTATAAACAAAGTACATGTTGGTGCCGTTGATATAGCTGTGGGAGGAGTGCCCGCCCAGCATGGTCAGGTCGTGGGCCCGGGGATATTCCTCACGGATCCGCTGCATCACGCTGTTGTAGATCTTTGGGATGGTTTCCCAGTCAGCGGAAACCTCCGTGGTGAATCCGGAATGGGCATCATTTTCCTTCATTCCCTCGAGTTCGTCGTCAATGTCTTTCTGGGACCAGTTCAGGTTGTTGAACCAGTCTTCGATCAGCTTTGAATCCACGGGTTCGATGATGCCGTGCTTAAATTTTTCCACGGCCGATTCAATGGCATCGCAGGTCGCATCCACAATGCCTTTGGGGCCTTCACTCATGAAAAGGAGAACGCATTTGCCTTGATGGAAATGATAAAAGTGCTGGGCTGCATCCTCTTCAGAATACGCCCGGGCCACGGACGGACGGAACCCGTTGACCATCACCTCCCGCAACACCTGGATGCCGGTTTCCATATCCTTGATCAGATACCCGTGAAACCGGTTGTTTTCCGGATAGAACCGGAACAGCTTCACCGTCACTTCAGTGATGTAGCAGAGTGTGCCTTCGTTGCCGATGGCAATATGCCGGATATCCGGGCCCCCGGACCGCCGGGCCACGTTTTTGATCCGGGCGATGTGGCCGTCGGGAAACACGCACTCCAGTCCCACCACCATGTCTTCGATGCCTCCGTACAGGGTGGAGAACTGCCCGATGCTCCGGGTGGACACCAGCCCGCCCAGTTTTGCCACGGGTTTGGACTGGGGGGAGTGGCCCGTGGTCAGGCCTTTTTCCCTGGCAGCATCCTCCAGCATCTGGAGGGGAACGCCTGCCTGGGCCGTGGCCTGCATGTTACAGGAATCGATCTTCAGTATTTTGTCCAGATGCAGCGCATCGATGACCACGGTGTGTTCCTTCCAGTTTTCCAGCCCCCCTTCCGTGGCTGTTTTGCCGGCCCGGGGGATGACGTTCACCCCGTGCTCATTGCAGAAGGCCAGCACCCGGCTGACTTCTTCGGCCGTTTTCGGGTACACAATGGCCGCGGGCACGGGCACATCCAGGACCCGCCGGACCTTGGCGTATTTCTTGTACCGGTCTGCCGAGGCATCATACAGGGCTTCGCTGTCTGTATTCACCTGGGACGGCGAAAGCAGTTGGTTTAACGTTTGAATGATATGTTCTTTGTCCACTGGCGGACCTCCTGAGTCTGAATGGTGTGCGGCGGAATCGGGTGATCCTGCCTGTTTTATTCTGCATGGGGGAATACTAAAGCGATGGCGGCACCGTGTCAATAAAAAATGGAAATTTTTCCATGATATTGTATTAAAGCAATACAAAATGGAAAATTTTCCATTGTCGCTGGGGCAAAAGCATGCTACAGTTTGCTATTGTTTAACGGAAACGGTGATCAAAAAAAAATGATTAATCTGGACTTGAGTACACTGAACCCGCTGGAAAAAAAGATCCACGAACAGATGATCCGGCACAGCCGGACCATGTCGTCCGGGATAAGGATCAACCAGGCTGCCGAACTGTGTCAGTGCTCCGTGTCCAAGATATCCAAGTTTGTCAAGAAACTGGGGTTCAGCAGCTACCGGCAGTACCTGGATTTTTTGTATGGAAAAAAGATCTTGCCTGCTGCGGGGTCGGATGAGCTGAGCCGGGTCCGGTCTTTTATCGACACATTTGACAGCGGTATGATCGATGACCTGCTGGCCCTGATCGACCGGCACCGGAAAATTATCTTTTTCGGATACGGCCCTTCGCTGCTCTGCGCCCGGTATTTTGAGTACCGGTTCCACAACTGCTCGGACAAGCCTGCCATGGCCGTCTCTGACGAGGTGACCCTGAACAACCTGGTGGATGACACCACCCTGCTGCTGATTCTCACGGAAACCGGCCGGTTTAAATCCTTTGAGCAGATCTATGAAGGGGCAAAACGCAACGGCGCCACCGTGGTCATTCTGGTTGAGGAATACAACACGGATCTGTTCAACCAGTGCGATAAAATCTTCTGGCTCTCCCGCACAGCCCAGCCGGCACATCTCAAACCATACGAAAAATCACGCACGCTGTTTTTCATTTTTCTGGAGGAAATCATTCAGCGCCTGCTGCTGAGAAAATGATCAGGAGTGTCTGGAGACCATTTTTCTGGCCTCGGCCACCAGTTCCTGATGCCGGGAATTTTCGGGATCTTCCGCCAGTGCTTTTTCCCCCCAGAAAAGGGCACTGGAAAAATCCTTTTGCTGGCGGTAGTTTTCCGCAACAACGTACAGCAGATCTTTCAACGGGGCATTCCTGTTTTCAGGCGGGAACTCAAGCACCTTTTTGAAATCGGCAACGGCGTTTTCGTGATTTTTTTTCACGGTATAACAGCTTCCCCGTCCGATCAGGCTTTCCTCATCATAGGGGTCTACGACCAGCGCGCTGGAATAAAACCCGATCGCATCGTCGATCCGTCCTTCGATTTCGGCAATCTTGCCCAGATAGAAATACGGGTTGTCACCATCCTCATG
>JAABTO010000222.1 GCA_011389835.1 Desulfotignum sp.
TGGACATGGACCTTTGCCCAAAGCCGGTTTTCATCGATGCCGCCAAAATCGAACAGGCTGTCACCAACCTGGTTTCCAACGCCATCGATTACAGCAGAAAGGGAGATACGGTCCGGGTCCGGTTTTTCCCCCAACAGGACCATCTGGTGTTTTCCGTTGAAGACAACGGACCGGGCATGTCCCGGCAGGACAGGGAAAAACTGTTCACCCCGTTCGGCAGAACCCGGACAAAAAAAACTGCCGGAGAAAAAAGCACCGGTCTCGGCTTGGTGATCACCCACAAGATTATCACAGCCCACAACGGCACGCTGCATGTGGACAGCACGCCGGACCGCGGCACCACTATAACGGTGACCCTGCCGCTGATAAACCAATTTGAAACACCAAAGGAATAATCCTGCCATGACACAGCAGATAAAAATATTGATTGTGGATGATGACCCGGATGTGCTGGCCGCCACCACCCGGCTGATCAAAAAGGCCGGTTACACGGTAATGGAAGCATCCACAGGCGAAGCCGCCATAAAATCCGCCCGTGAGCGGAAACCGGACATCATCCTTCTGGATGAGGTGCTGCCGGACATCATGGGCACCGAGGTGTGCCGGCAAATCAAGGCGGATCCCCGGACCAGGGGCAGGTACGTCATTCTGATCTCCGGGATGAATACCGGCTCGGATCAGCAGGCCGACGGACTGGATGCCGGCGCGGACGGCTATATCGCCCGACCCGTGTCCAACCGGGAACTGATCGCCCGGATCGATGTCATGGTGCGGATTCTGACAGCGGAGCGGGAACGGGACCAGGTGATCGAAGAACTCAGACAGGCCCTGGCAAAGATCAGGCAGCTGAGCAAACTGTTGCCCATCTGCATGTACTGCAAAAAAATCCGGGATGACAAAGGATACTGGCGTGAGCTCAAAGTCTATATCCAGGAAAACACGGATACGGAGTTCAGCCACAGCATCTGCCGGGAATGTGCCCAGAAGCATTACCCGGATTTGGATCTTTATGATACGTGAAATCAGCGGAAAACACCATGCACATTCCTTTTTCCATGGGTAACACGAACACTCAGCATGTCTTATCCAATACTTCCCGTATCTTTTCAGCCAGCTCCTGTATTGAAAACGGTTTCTGGATGAACGCCACCCCTTGATCCAGCACCCCCTGATGGGCAATGACATTGGCGGTGTAGCCGGACATGAACAACCGTTTTATTTCCGGATAAAGTGCTGTCAATTGCCTTGCCAGATCCTGACCGTTCATTTCCGGCATGACCACGTCCGTCATGAGAAGATCTATTTTGCCGGCATGTGTTTTGGCAAGATCTATTGCCTTACCAGGTGTGGCCGCCGGTAAAACCGAATATCCCTTTTGTTCGAGCATTATCCGGGTCATTCGCAAAATAGCGGGTTCATCTTCCACCAGCAGAATGGTTTCATTACCCGTCGGGTCCGGCTTGTCCGGATGGACACCAGCAAAAATTTCATCAGCGGCAGCGTACCGGGGCAGATAGATCCTGAACGTGGACCCTTGATCCGGTTCACTGTAAACATTGATGAAGCCGTTGTTTTGTTTCACAATACCATAAATCGTTGCGAGACCAAGGCCGGTGCCTTTGCCGATATCCTTGGTGGTGAAAAAGGGTTCAAACAGGTGTTTCATGGTTTCTTTATCCATGCCGCAGCCATTATCACTGACCGCCAGCATGACAAAATCTCCGGGGATAAAGCCTGCGTGGTCTGCACAATATTCCGGGTCAAAGGTTTTCATTCCGGTTTCAATGGTGAGCTTGCCCGCACCGGCAATGGCATCCCTGGCATTCACACACAGATTGGCCAGGATCTGGTCAACCTGGGACGGGTCCATTTTGACGGGCCACAATCCTTTGGCCGGTCGCCAGGCCAGGTTGATATCTTCACCGATGAGCCGGCGCAGCATGTTCAACATAGTTTCCACGGTATCATTCAAATCCAATTGCCTGGGAGAGATGGTCTGTTTTCTGGCAAAAGCCAGCAGCTGCTTTGTGATATCAGCCGAGCGATTGGCTGCGGTTAGAATTGCTTTCAGGTCGAACCGGAGGTCGTTTTTTTCATCTATCTGCAACAGTGCCAGTTCTGCATGTCCCAGAATCACCCCCAGCATGTTGTTGAAGTCATGGGCCACCCCTCCGGCAAGTCTGCCCACGGATTCCATTTTCTGGGCCTGGGCAAGCTGGGCCTGAAGTTTTTCCTTTTCCGCCTCGGCCCGCTTGCGCTCAGTAATATCAAGGGCCGTAAAGGTTAATCCCTTAGACGGGTCATTCAGATCCACTATAGTCGAACTGAGCAGCACATCAATGACCGTACCATCCTTTTTCTGCCAGCATGTTTCCACACTACCGGTTCCATGGTCTGCTATCTGGGCGTATTTTTCCCGGCCGACAAATTCAAAGTCAGCATCATCCGGGTAAAGAATCCGGGCACTCTGGCCAATCAGTTCCTGTTCTTGATACCCTGTGAGCTCACATATCCGGCTGTTCACCGCCTTCAATACCCGGTCGACAACCAGGCCGATACCTACGGGCGCGCTCCTGAAAATACTGCTGACATGGTTTTCACTTTCCCGCAACGCAATTTCAATCGTTTTCCGGTGCGCCACTTCTGCGGTAAGGCGTTTGTTCCAAAGCAACACAACCCCGATAAAAAATGCTGCAACCCCTGCAACGCCTAAAACCCACTTTAATACATAGGCTTTATCAATTCCGTATTCATATCTGATGGAAAGCCATCTGTTCCGGATGGCGGCATGTTCATCCGATGTCATGGCAGCAATGGTCTTATTGATTATGCCGGCCAATTCCGGCCAGTCATTTCGTATTGCCATGGCTTGATTATGATCATCAAACGGTGTCGGAGCCGCAACTTTTACATTCGTATACCCCTTTGTCTGTATTATATAAGTTGTCGACAAGAGGTTGCCGATGTATGCATCAGCCAACCCTGTAGAAAGATTTTTCACCGGTATTTCAGCATAATCTTTCACATCGGCGGAAACCACTTTGAGGATGATTCCGGGGTAGTCTTGTTTCAATCGCTGGTGCATTACAAAACCCTCTTCCACAGATACTGTTTTCCCGTTCAGATCATCTATGGAGCTGATGAAATCCGAATCCGTTCTGGTGAAGATGACCCATGGTGCAAAAATATATTCCTCCGTAAAAATCATGTCTTTTTTGCGATCTTCGGTGATTTTTGCAGTCGGCACCATGTCCACGATGTCATGTTGTTTGATATATTCCAGCGCCCGGGGCCAGGACACTTCAGATTCCTCGATATACGTAAATACAATACCGTTTGCGTTGAATACGTGCGTCAAATAATCTATGGCCATCCCCCGGATTTCGCCATCCGTCAGCATAAAGGGCGGGGCGTTTCCTATCCGGACCCGGACAACATGACGCGCGTTTATCCAGGCGGTCTCCTCAGGGCTCAAATGGACTTTAGACTCTGCTGCGGAACACGGTGATGTGATAATGACAGATATGACCCAAACGAGATAAATGGTTGTTTGGATCATTGTTTTGTATCCGGTATTATTTTTCCAGGGTACCATTATTGACCCTTTCATTGAATTGTTCCCGCCAGTTTTCTATGCGGTTTTCAGGGTTGATCCGGACCCAGTCTGAAATGTGAATATCCATGCCGTTTTCCAGCCACTGAACAAATTTATTCAATGGTTATTGAATGTATATGTGTCCTGTTGAAAAAGCAAGAGAAAGCGTTTTTCCTGATTTTTTTGTTTTGGGGTCTCTTTGGGTGTGTTAAACTGTGTCACTATAAATCCAGATTGTACGAAAAAAACACCAAAGGCGGAACCATGACGGACAGTCCGGCACCTGCAATGAAAAAGAAACATCTGTGGACGCGGTTCTTCATTCACATCAGCCTGATTGTCGTGCTTTTTCTCGTGGGTATATTCATCGGGTTTGCCGTCCAGACAGACCGGCTGATCTCTGAACAATACCTGACCACGGCCAGGGCCCATTTCAAGAACATCGTTTTGACCCGGAGATGGAATGCCGAACATGGCGGGGTGTTTGTCAAAAAAGGCCCGGATAATCCTTCCAATCCCTATCTGGAAAACCCGGACATCACGGCGGTGGACGGCACCGTCTATACCATGAAAAACCCGGCCCTCATGACCCGGGAAATCTCTGAATATGCCCGGCAGTCCGGTGATTTCATCTATCACATTACAAGCCTTATTCCTTTGAACCCGGACAATGCCCCGGATGACTTTGAAAGATCGGCCCTGTCCGGTTTTGAAGAAGGAAACAGAGAAACGTATGCACTGCTGAAAGACAACGCACGATCCATTTACCGGTATATGGCGCCGCTGTATGTGGAAGACAGCTGCATGCCCTGCCATGAAACGCAGGGGTACAGGATCGGAGATGTCCGGGGCGGCATCAGCGTGACTTTTGATGTGAGCGAGACAGAAAGAAAAATGGCCCGAAACCGGTTTGGTTTTATCGGTCTGGGTATTGCCGCCTCTCTGGCATTGCTGGGTATTGTTCTGTTTCTGATTTCCCGGCTGGCCGGAAGTCTCTCAAAGGCTTACAACACCATTGAAAAAATGTCCATCACCGATGATCTGACCCAGGTGTTCAACCGCCGGCATTTTCATGCCAGGCTGGATGAGGAGATTGCCCGGGCCCGGCGGTATGGCCATCCCGTGAGCCTGCTCATGATGGATATCGATCATTTCAAACGCATCAACGACAGGTACGGCCACCAGACCGGTGATGAGGTCCTCAAGACCATTGGCGCCATATTCGGGTCCAACACCCGGAGTGCCGATATTGTGGCCCGGTACGGCGGAGAAGAGTTTGTGGTGCTTCTGCCGGAAACAGAAGAGGAAACCGCCAGGGTGACGGCGGAGAAACTGCGGGCCGCCATTGAACGCCAGGCGTTCATCTCGCCGGATCGATCTCCGATTCATGTGACCGCCAGCTTCGGGGTCGCATCTCTGGATATGACAGACAAAAACACCGCCGACATGGCCGACCGGATGGTCAAAATGGCGGACGATGCCATGTACCAGGCCAAACAGGCCGGCCGCAACCGGGTGGTGGTTTCTTCAGGAATGTGATTTTCCGATGCGGGTCAACCGGTTGCATAAAAACAAAAAATGATTACCATGGAATATAACTGTAAAGAATACTGTCAACCTGGATAATTA
>JAABTO010000223.1 GCA_011389835.1 Desulfotignum sp.
CCCACCTCTTTTTGGGCCCCTGTGTGATCCACGATGCCGATGCAGACATGACCGGTATTGAGGATGGCATCACTGCGCTGTCGCCGGTCGGCCCATTCATTGACGATGCGCCCGCCGGTGAACGGGTCCACCAGGATGCCGGCGGGGAATACACTGTAGGCGGCGAACCGGGCCCCTTTGCCGTATCCGGGTTCATCGGCGCATCCCCAGGGCCCCAGCTGGATCCAGGACAGGTGAAGGGGCATGGCATGGATTTTCAGGGCCGCCGTCAACCCTTCGGCCGTGGCGCCCCTGTGGTTGGTGGACCCGATAGTGTCATCCAGGCGGGGGGCCTGGCAGGCGCAAAAAGCGACATCATTGCCGAAGCCGCCCGTGGCCAGGACCACGGCCCGTTCCGCCCGGATATGCCGGATCTGATTGACGCAGGTATCCGGTTCCCGGTCCGGGGCAGCCGCAGAGGATTTCTCACTGCAGGACAGGCTGACCCCGGTGACCCTTCCGTTGGAATCGGTGACCAGACGGTCCAGGGTGTGGCGGGTCTGAATGAAAACCCCCATCTGGTTGAGTCTTGCTGTCAGGGCCCTGATGATTTCATGACCGGCGTTGTTTTCAATGGTAACGGTGCGGGGCACGGAATGCCCGCCGAATTGATCCAGGCGGCCGGTATACCGGACCCCCAAAGACCGGGTCCAGTCAATGGCGTCAGATGCCTGCCGGGCGAACACATCTGCCAGGTCCGGGTGGTTGAGCCCCAGGCCGGCCCGCAGGATATCTTCACGGAACCGCTGCGGGGAATCTGTCACCCCCAGCTGCTTCTGCATGAAATTGTCCGGTGCGGACAGCCCGCCGTCACTGATGCGCGTGTTGCCGCCCGTGACCGGCCTCTTTTCAAACACCATGACCGAGGCCCCTGCCTGCCGGGCCTCGATGGCGGCGGACAGACCGGCTGCGCCGCTGCCGATGATGATCACATCTGTGGATGTATTCCAGATTGCCGCCATCTGTTCGTCCTCTTCAGATGAAAGAACCCGTTTTCAGCCTGAATTGTCATGGGGTTTCAGGCCGGTCCGGGCATGGGTGTCAATTGTTTTGTCCGCATTTATATCATGCCCGCGGCTTAAAAAACAGGCGCTTTTTAAGCCGGCAGGTCGTGAAACGACCAAAAAAGCCCTTGACAATATGAATTCAGTTCATTATATTACTGACTTAAGTATTTCATTTAAGAAATATGTCATCAAGAAATATTTAAAGAAGAAAATTTTAACAGGCGATAAAATTAACGATAAACAAGAAAAGGACTTGTTATGTGTGGTATTGCAGGATGTTTTGGTGTCAAGGATGAAGAAACCATTAATCAGATGCTGGATGCGCTGACGCACCGGGGACCCAATGACAGGGGGATTCACAGTGGCGACAACTTTACAGTGGGGCATACCCGTCTGTCCATTGTGGACGTTGTTACCGGCCATCAGCCCATTCTGACCGCTGACGGTCAAAAGGGCATCATTGCCAATGGTGAAATATATAATTTTAAAGCGCTTCGGTCCGGATTGACCTCGAAATATCCATTCAAAACCCAGTCAGACACGGAGACCATTCTTCACCTGTACCAGGAATACGGTCCGGCCTGCGTTGAAAAGCTGGACGGTATGTTTGCCTTTGCCATTTTTGATGGGGACAGTTTTCTGCTGGCCAGGGACCCTGTGGGCATCAAGCCCCTGTATTACGGATATATTGACGAAAAACTGTACTTTACGTCAGAACTGGGTGCTATGAGCCTTGCCGGTGTGGAAGAGGTTCATGAGTTTCCTGCCGGCTACTATTATACTCCGGCAGAAGGCTTTGTTCAGTTCTACAAGGTGCCGCCGGTACAAGAACGGGTGTTGACCCAAAAAGACACCGCTGCCAAGGCAATACGGGAGACATTTATCAAATGTGTGAAAAAACGGCTGCTTGCCGACCCGGAAATCCCGGTGGGATCTTTTTGCAGCGGGGGTCTGGACAGCAGTCTTGTGGCGGCCATTGCAGCGGATGAAATTCCCCATCTTCACACCTATGTGGTGGGCATGAAGGATCAGAACGGGGATCTCAGCGATGATATCAAGGCGGCCCGGATTGCAGCCAAACATATCGGCTCCACACATCATGAGTATCTTTTTACCGAAGATGACTATTATGAGGCATTGCCCGAAGTCATCAACAAACTGGAAACTTATGATCCCTCTCTGGTGCGGTGTGCCGTGCCCTGTTATTTCACCTGCAAGGCCGCGGCCGAACACTGCACCGTGGTGCTCACCGGTGAAGGGGCGGACGAGGTCTTTACCGGGTATCACTACATGAAGCATTTCCCGGTTGACAAGCTCAATCTGGAGGCCCGGCGGTGCATTAAAAACCTGCACAACATTAACCTGCAGCGGGCCGACCGCATGGGCATGCTGTTCAGCCTTGAACTGCGGGTACCCTTTCTGGATGTGGAAATGATCAAGCTGGGGATGCAGATACCGCCGGAACTGAAAATTCAGGAACACAACGGGGCTAAAATAGAAAAATGGATTCTCCGGGAAGCGTTTCAGGATACCGGATATCTGCCGGATGAGATTTTATGGCGGTACAAGGTGCAGTATACCCAGGGTGCCGGTTGCGAAGACCTTGGAGAACGGCTTGCCAACAAGATGAGTGATGAAGAGTATACAGAGATCAAGGCAAGGCATCCCAAAGCCGTTATCAACAGCAAGGAAGCTGCCTATTATTTCAAGATTTTCAGGCAGTATCACCCCCAGGATTCCATTCTCAACTCCATCGGCATCTGGACGGGATTCGATTTTGCCGAGGAAAGGGAAAAAGTCCACGGCACAGTGGATGGCGATTTGAAACACGACTGGGCGGACACCGAAAAAAAAGAAACCGTCTAAAGCAAAGCATCCCCATCGGGCATCACCCGGGTGATTCGTTTCAACCCGGGTGATGCCGTTTCTCACGACAGTATCAATATCAGCAGTTAGTTTCTCAAAGTATCACAGACTCGGATGCCAGGGCCGCCACCGTGTCCACTTTCATGCCCAGTTCATAATGGGTGGACAGTTCTCCGAGCTGGCGGTGGCAGGACAGACAGGCCGTGGCCAGGTGTTTGAGGCCTGTGGCCCGCATCTGGTCCGCCTTGGGCTTGCCGGTGATCATGCGTTTTTTCGTGGTGCTGGAATCCTGAAGGATACCGCCGCCGCCGCCGCAGCAGATGCCGTTTTCCCGGTTGGGCACCAGTTCCCGGACCCCGTTGCAGCACATGGCCAGAAGTTGCCGGGGCGCGTCATACCCACCGGATTTCCGGGCAATATTGCAGGGATCGTGATACGCGATGTCATAGGGATGGACCTGTGGATCAAACTTGAGAACCCCCTTGTTCGCATATTCCAGGCACAGCTCCGGGATGCTGACGATGCTGAACCCGGGCTCTCTGCCCAGCAGTTTCGCGACCCTGCATTTGAGGACATGGTAGGCATGCCCGCATTCACTTAACACCAGGGTTTCGATGTTCAGGGCTTCGGCAGTTTCCACCACCCGGCGGGCGATCTGTTTTTCCACATCGTCATTTCCCACAAAATAGCCCCAGTTGGTGACATCGGTATGATCAGAGGACAGGGTCCAGGTTTCTCCCATGGCATAGAACAGTTTGGCCATGGCGGTCAGATGCATCAGGTTGACGCCCAGTTCCCGGGGGTTGGGCAGATACAGAAATTTACAATCGCTTTGGTCATGCGGAATCAGGGCGTTTGGATCTTCCATGTCATCGGCGAACTCTTCAGCGATCCATTCCACGGTGTCCACAAAATCCTCTTTTGTCAGCCCGTTGACATCTCCGAGTTCCAGCCGGTTCTGAATGCCTTTTCTGATATCTTCGGGGATCTGGTCTTTTGACGCAGCCAGGCTTCTGGCCCGGATCACCACCTGATCCATGTCAATGCCCATGGGACAGTCCTGGGTGCAGCGGTTGCAGATCAGACAGTCCCAGAGCATCTGACTGTCCACCAGTTCCTGTTCAAGTCCCAGCACGGCCATGCGCACGATCTGCCGGGGCAGAGGGCCGCCGGGCTGGTCAAACCAGGTGCACCGGGAGTTACAAATGCCGCAGGTAAGACATTCATCTGCATTGTCCCCCTGGGTCAGCCGGTTGAGAAGCCGGCTCAGTTCCGTATTTTTTTCAAGGATGGCTGTTTTCATAATCATAGATCCTTTTTATGCAATCCGGGTGTCGGAAATGATTCGGGCGAATTTTCGTGTTTCGTTGGCGGCCACTGAATGCCAGGCCACTTTGTCCGGGGCGATCCCGGGCAGGGTCAGCAGGCGGGAAACTTCTTTCTGTGCGCTGGCACTGCCGTTCATGGACCGGCAGTTGCCGTCGTGGCACCCGGCCACGATCACTTTGGCGGCGCCGGCGAGCAGGAGCTTGAGTATCAGGTTCACACCGGCGCTGTTGGCACAGGGAACCGATACCAACCGGACCGGATCAGGCAGGGTCAACGGTCCGGCCGCCAGTGCGGCCGAGCGCTGGCAGGCCAGAATGACGACCCGGCCTTTGTCGACCTGTTTTTCCATCTGATCCGGAGCGTAAGCCGTAGATTCAATGGCCAGGGCCGGACAGTTGACCACGCACAAATGACATTCGAAACAGGCATCCGGAACGATTTCAGGCCGGTCTTTTGCGTTGAGCATAATGGCCTGGTGGGGGCAGATGCGCAGACAGGTCAGGCATTGAGCACATTTTTTCTGGTTGATTTCCACGCGGCAATTTTGAGCGGGACCCGGAAAGTCCAGATCCGCCATGATGCTGTTCAACTCGGCCGACAAATCCGCATCATCCACCTCATCATGACCGGTACCGGCAAAATAGATGCCTTTTCTGGGGCTTCGTGTCAGGCGGTGGCGGACATTGGGAGATTGAATAAATCCTTCTTTGTCCTGTTCCTGCTTCAGCAGCCGGGCTGCATTTTCAATGGTTGGGCCAGGCACCGGCGAAGCAGGTATGACCAGTTGATCGCAGTGCAGTGTAACGGGCGTGCCCGGCAGGGTGGTTTCATTCAGAGTCAGGGAAAATCCAGTGTCTGTTTTCTGGATCTGGATGTCTTGCGGGGCGTTGTATCTGAGAAACCGTACCCCGGCCTTGCGGGCCTGATCGTATCTCTGTTGGCCGGACGGGCCGTGCACCAGCATCTTATTCATGATCATCGTGATCTGACGGCCG
>JAABTO010000224.1 GCA_011389835.1 Desulfotignum sp.
AAGGTCATCGTTGATAAAGGCAAACACATGGGACTGTATCACCGATTCATTCTGCCCACACTGATGCACCGGGTCTGCGCCCACAGGGACATTACCGGCCAGCGGAAAAAGATTATTCCACAGGCCCGGGGGAAAGTCCTGGAAATCGGGATCGGGTCCGGCCTGAACCTGCCGTTCTACGATCCGCAGTCCGTGACATGCGTGTGGGGCATCGATCCCAGCCAAACCCTGATGGACATGATCCCGGGACCCCCGGCCCGACGGCCGTTTCCTGTTCGCCTGATGGCAGGCTCCGGCGAGCGGATTCCTCTGGACACCCACACTGCCGACACCGTCGTGGTGACCTATACCATGTGTTCCATTCCGGATATCCGCCAGGCCCTGGCAGAGATGCGGCGGGTATTGAAACCTTCGGGACGGCTGCTTTTCTGTGAGCACGGCCGGGCCCCGGATATTGCCATTACCCGGTGGCAGGACCGCCTGACCCCGTTGTGGAAACCGGTGTCCGGCGGGTGTCATCTGAACCGGCCCATCGCGGCCCTGATCAGGGACAGCGGTTTTGCCATCCAAGGGCTGGATGCCGGGTATGTCAGCCCCATCCGCATATCCGGGTTCCACTACCGGGGAAGCGCCGTGCCCCGTTGACCCGCTGCCCCAGAGACAAAAGGAGATGGCCATGCATTCCTACATTCCCGGGTATCTCAGAGCCAGACAGACCGGCCGGCTGAAACAAGCTGTTCAACAGGCCCTGGACATGCTGTCCTCCTGCACCCTGTGCCCACGGCAGTGCCGGGTGGACCGCACCAGAGACGAAACCGGATACTGCGGCGCCGGCCGTCAGGCAAAAGTGGCGAGCTTTTCTCCGCATTTCGGAGAAGAACCACCCCTGGTGGGAGACCATGGCTCCGGCACCATTTTCTTTTCTTGCTGCAACCTTCAGTGCGTGTTCTGCCAGAATCATGAGATCAGTATCCGGGGGGAAGGCCATATCCTGTTCCCGAATCAGCTGGCTGCCATGATGATCCGCCTGCAGGAACAAGGCTGCCACAACATCAATTTCGTCACCCCCACCCATGTGGTGCCCCAAATCCTTGAGGCCCTGGACAGGGCCGTGAATCTCGGACTGCGCATTCCGCTGGTCTACAACTGTTCCGGGTATGAATCCCCGGACACCCTGGCGCTTCTGGACGGCATCATTGACATCTACATGCCGGACTTCAAGTTCTGGGACAATGCGGCTGCCGGGCGGTTCTGCAACGCTCCGGACTACCGGGAGACGGCCCAGGCCGCCATTTCGGCCATGCATGCCCAGGTGGGGGACCTGAAGATGGATGATGCCGGGGTTGCCTGCTCCGGCCTGCTGGTGCGGCACCTGGTGATGCCCGGCCGGCTGGAAGACACCCGGCAGATCCTGGAATTTTTAAAAACCAGCGTCTCTCCCGGCACCCATGTCAACCTGATGTCCCAGTACCGGCCCGTGGGGGAGGCCTTTCGGTTTTCCGACCTGTGCCATCCTCTGTCTGTTACCGAATTCAGGCAGGCCCTGGACATGGGCAAGGATTCCGGCCTGAACCTGATCCGTTAGATGTCTCCGCCTATCCGGCCTCTTCTTCCGGCTGAAATTTCAAAAACCTGGGCAGCACCGCACCGGCCAGAACCAGCACCCCGGTCACCACGAACCCGGCAGAAAAAAAGCCTTTCTCACCCAGAAGACCGATCAGACCCGGAATCAGGCCGCCACCCACCAGAAAGGCGGCGGGGATCGTAAAAGAGACCGCAACGTTGCGGGTCTGGCTGGAGCTGATATTGGACAATGCGGCAAAGGCCGGCGGAAAAAAACAGACCGCCAGCAACGGCTGGCAGAAAATGACGGCCTGCAGCAGCCGGCCGGAAAAAACCCCCATACCGATCACCAGCGCACCACTGAGCATCAGAACCACGGTGATCACAGGCTTGAGTCCCATCCGGTCGGCGATCCATCCGATCACCAAAGGCATGGGCAATGTCGCGATCCGGGACAGCGTCACCAGGGTGTTGGCCTGGGTCTGCAGCATCCCGTGTTCGTTCACCAGAAACAGCGGCAGCATGGAATAAACCCCCATGGTACCGGAAACCCCCAGGCTGAACAGCAGCATCATCCACCAGAACGAAGGGATGGCAGCCAGGGGACGAAATGATTTCAGCCGGGGGGCTTCGCCGGCAAAATCCCGGATCGAGGAAAACCGGGAAAAAGACCATCCCAGCAGAATGGACACCCCGCCCAGCACAAACAGCACCTGCCGCCACGTCATCCACAGCAGCAGCAGTTCACAGATCACCGGGGTCAGCAGAAAACTCAAGTTCGGGGCCAGCTCGTGAACGCCCAGGGCCTTGCCCCAGTTTTTCCGGTCAATGGCGGCCGTGAGCATGGCAATCCCCGAAGACAGGTACAGCCCGGACCCCGCGCCCGCCAGAAAGATCCCCAGACGCATGGCTGACAGGGATTGGCTGAACCCCGTAAAAATAAAAATGATCCCCGTACCCACCGCAGACAGCACAATGGTGTTCCGGTGCCGGATCCGGGCGGACACAAACCCGGAAAAAAACAGGGCAATACAGTATCCGGAAGCGGAGAAAAGGAAAAAAGACCCGGCCTGGTCCCGGGTCAGGCCCATGTCCGTCAGAATGGTCGGCATCAACGGGGAAAAGCTGATCCGGATGGTGAAATTCATGAAAAAAATGGCGGTGAGAAAAAACAAAGGCAGATATGCGGAACTCGAGCTGTTTGCATGTAATTGAGTGTTCATTCAATGAAATTATCACGGCTTTTTTCCTTTGGTCAATATCGGAACTTGATTCAATTTGCAGCGTGCTTGTGTATGCTGTGTTCACAATACGATTTCCGGGGCAAAAACAGGCGCTGCCTGCGGGCACCATGGGCTCAGGAAAAAGACCGGAGCATTGACTGCTGTAGTGAAAAATTGTTTGCTATTCAAATATTCGACCTTTACATGATCCTTGACAGAGCATAAACACTACGATAATTTGATACTTAAATTTTGATTTAAAAAAATGGGGGTTTCTCATGTAATACTTTCAAAATTTGTTAATCAATTTTCTGACATTACAACACTCAATCAGTCGGAACACGTTATACAGACCTCCATCAGATAGACCTGACCAATCGGTAGGCTGAAAGATCAGTTCCACCTAATTTCTGCACAACACTCTGTACGCATCCAAGTCTTCACATCACCTCAATAAATCTCAACTCCAAGCACAGATTAGATGTCGAACCAAGATTCAAGTAATAGTTTTTACAGAAAAAAGGCTCTTTCCTGTGATATGATTTACTGCGATCATGGCTTAAGTGGAAACTATTTGAAAGGAGGGCCAGACCATGGTTAAACCAATCAAAATCTGCCAGCTCTCCCGGCAGAATTCTAAATAATCTATTCTGTCGGGAATAAATTACTCAGCTTTTAACACATATATCGAAAAATCGTGAAGGTATCCTTTATTATAAGGAAGAGAATTTCAGCATTATAAGGAGTCCGTTATGTCTTGGATCAAAAAAATTACGCTAATATCGTTTATTGTTTTTGCTTTCAGCGTATTAATGCTTGATTGCGCTTTGGCTGGTGAAAAAATAAAATTGCATGGATCATCATTTATTACAGAATGGCAACAAATGGAAGTAGGCGATACAGAAGGACATGTGATGGCGGTCTATAAGTCAAAACAGATCTATATAAATGAAATAAATAATGAAAAATTTACAAGTAATGAAGTATCCACTATGGATATCAATTTTAAAACCGGACAAGGAAGTTTAAAGGGTTATGGTATTAGCGAATTTGTGAACGGTGATAAAACGACAAGGAGATTTGAAGGAAAATCAGTAGGAAAAGGCCATTGGAAAGGGACGTGGACTATTATCAAAGGCACCGGAAAATATGAGGGAGTCAAGGGTGGTGGAACCTGGGATTCTTATTCAATGGGGCAAGGGAAACCTGAATATACGGAAGTCGAAGGTGAAATGGAATTTCCTTCAGAATAACCACAAATACCATTGAGGCAGTACACCCACAAGTTCCGCATACTTCTCTCATGTCCTCCGACGGATATTTAAGAGCCCATTCTCGGTCATGAGAGAAGTATGCTTTGAAGATATCGGATGGAACCGCCACCCATGAAGTCAAGTTGTGGGCGGGACCATTGAAAAAACGCTTTTAGTATGGCAAACAAAGAACATGGATAAAATGAAAAAAACGTTGTCCGTGATTTACGCAACCTGTTTTGCAATGGTCGTTTTATTAGGAGCCCCAAAAATGATCCAATCAGAATCGGGGTTGGAAAGCGGAATGCTTTCAATTCAGAGCAACATTGTCAAACTGCCTGAGCCGCGGCTCGACAGCAGCATATCAGTTGAGCAGGCCCTGCTCGATCGACGCTCGATGCGCAGCTATAAAAACCAGCCCCTGACAATCGCCGAAGTCGGTCAATTGTTATGGGCGGCTCAGGGTATCACCGAAAAGTCGCGCGGTTTCCGGACTGCGCCATCTGCCGGCGCAACTTTCCCTTTCGAGGTATATTTGATAGCGGGAAATGTCACCGGCCTGAGTGCCGGCATCTATCAATATGATTATCATCATCACCGTTTGATGCTCCGGCGAGAAGGTGATTTCAGAGCCAAACTCTCCGAAAGCGCATTGGGGCAATCCAGCATCACCAATGGCGCCATAAACATTGTCCTGGCGGGTATTTATAAACGCACCACACAGCGTTACGGTGACCGCGGCATCAGGTATGTACATATCGAAGCAGGACATATTGCCCAAAATGTCTTTTTGCAGGCAGTTGCACTTGGTTTGGGAAGTGTTCCGATAGGCGCTTTCAACGACAACAAAGTACAGAAAGCGCTCGACCTCCCCAAAAATGAAATCCCGCTTTATATTTTACCGGTCGGGAAAATTCACCAAAAATAAAAAGACATTTTCCAGATCCCTTCGGAGGCGGTTGGAAAAGTCAGGGATATACATGACTGGACGCCTTGTGTATTGAAGCCGGAAACTTATCGGGCATGACTTGATCCTGGAAATCGGGATGTTCCCGGACAGCATGAATTGTTGAAAACATTATTTTTTCACCATCAGAAACCTTTTCACTTCCTGCTATCAATCAGATTCCGGCGCAATTGTTTTGAATTTTTCCTGTGGCACACCGCATACCG
>JAABTO010000040.1 GCA_011389835.1 Desulfotignum sp.
ACTTTTTCGATGACCGCGTTGACCTGCTCTTCCGGGCGGGTGGCACTCAGCCCGGTATATCCCTCCAAATCGATGAACAGGACACTGACCTGCTTGTTTTCCTTTTCCCGGGTCAACAGTTCCGGATTTTTATCCGCCATCCGCCTGACCGAGCCCGGGACAAACGGTGTCAGGCCGGCCAGGGTCTGACTGATACGGATTTTTTCCCGGGTAATTTCCCACTGCCGTCTGGCGGTCAGTAAAATGGTTCCCAGGGTATCTGCAAAATCCCGGATCAGGTAGAAATCCCTTCGGGTGTACCGGGTCAGCGGCTGAATCACCACACTGATGACCGCCAGAATACGGTTTTCCACAAACACCGGCATGGCATACTCGGATCCCACCTTCATCCGGGATCCGTCCGGACGGACAATGGGTTCACTTTCGGACATCACCACCGCTTTTTTTCTTGCCATGGCCTGCTGCACCGCCGGACGGTCCCGTTTGCAGGACTGACAACTCACCGGCCGGTCATACAGGGCACACTGCAAAGGGCTGGTATATTCCGCCGCATCCGGATCCAGCAGCAGCACGCACACCTCCATGGCATTGGGGATCAGTGAGCGCAGCTGTTCTCTGACTGCCTCGATGATATCCCCGGTCTCTGTCATAGAAGCAATTTTATTGATCAGATCCTGCAGAACATGAAACCGCTCTTTATAATAATGATCCATGGTTTTTCTCGAATGTCACTGAATTTCCATATACATTAGCATACAATTGAATCCGCTGGATAGCCTTAATTCAAAAAAAAGAAAACCGTTGCTCTGCGGTAATCTGCACAACCGGGCGGTTGTTTTACCCTTGACATACAATTTAAGTAAGTTTATATCCATCTAACGATTGGAACAGGCGGCACAGTAGAACAAACTCCAAAAAAGACCGGGTGGACATGACCCTGAAAAAGACACTTGCGCGCAACCATGATATGTTGCTGAAAAAATGGTTCCGGGCGACCATTGAGACCTATCCCCCTCAGGCGGCCAGGATTCTGGGAAAGGATGCGGACCGGTTCGACAACCCCGTGGGATCGGTCACCAGGGAAACACTTGAACAAGTGCTGCACCTGCTGGCATCTGATTACACCGGCGAGACCCTTGAAAAAGCCCTGGATCCGGTGATCCGGATTCGGGCGGTCCAGGCCTTTTCCGCTGCCGAGGCAGTCAGTTTTATTTTTTTTCTAAAGAAAATCGGGGAAACCGTCATGGATGCGGCCCATGCCCGGGAATTCGACCGGATGGTGGACCAGGTCGTTCTGGCCGGTTTCAACCGGTTCATGAAATGCAGAGAGGATATATTCCTTTTAAAGGCCACGGAAAGCAAAAGACGGATTCACGCGGCCTTTGAAAGGGCAGGTTTGGTAAAGGAGCTCAAGGAGGAGGATCTGCTTGGCTCAAAAAAATCTTAACATGCCTGACAAAATGAAGGTTTGTCCGGCATACAATCAAGAGGTGGTTACAACATGACACAAAAGTACTTGATCCCCCTGGCAGCAGTTTTTCTGCTTTTTCTAGTGGCTTACACAGGGGCGGGAGCAGGGCTTGGGTGGTTCTTTGGGATTGTTTTCCCGTACCTGGCGATCATTGCCTTCCTGGTGGGCTTTGTCATCAAGGTCATGGGCTGGGCGAGAGCAGCGGTTCCCTTCAGGATTCCCACAACCTGCGGGCAGCAGAAATCGCTGCCCTGGATTAAACAAAACCGCATTGACAACCCTGATACCGCGTCCGGTGTATTTGTACGGATGTTACTTGAAATATTTTTATTCAGGTCTTTATTCCGTAACACCAAAGCCGCCTTCAGCCGCAGCGCATCCAACCGGATCACCTATTCCTGGGAAATTTTCCTGTGGGTGGCGGCCCTGGCCTTTCATTACGCATTCCTGGTGGTGCTGCTTCGGCATTTCCGGTTTTTTACATCCCCGGTGCCTTTTCCGGTTCAATTTCTGGAAGCCCTGGATGGGATTGTCCAACTCGGACTTCCCGGCCTGTTTTTGTCCGGCGTGGTTCTTCCGGCAGCCGCCCTGTTTCTGCTGGCTCGGCGGCTGTTCGACCAGAAGGTCCGGTACATCTCCCAGGCATCGGATTATTTTCCACTGTTTTTGATTTTAGGCATCGCCATCACCGGCATTTCCATGCGGTATTTCACAAAGGTGGATATCACCGCTGTCAAGGAAATGACCATGGGACTGGTCACCTTCAGCCCCACCATTCCGGACGGCATCGGCAATCTGTTTTATGCCCATATGTTTCTGGTGAGTGTTCTGTTCGCTTATTTCCCGGCCAGCAAGCTCATGCACCTGGGCGGTGTTTTTCTGAGCCCCACAAGAAACATGGCCAACAACACCCGGGCAAAACGGCATGTGAACCCCTGGAACTATGATGTGCCGATCCATACCTATGAACAGTATGAAGATCACTTCAGAGACAAAATGATCGAAGCTGGACTGCCAGTGGAAAAAAAGGAGTAATCAATGGCCGACGAACTGACACCGGATGAATTACTGGATAAAATCGACTATGGGACGGATTCGGGCAACTGGCTGGATACCACCAAATCCGTGCAGATCCGGCCGGGTATGTACTGCTATGCCGCCAAGCCGGAAAGCGTGGAAACGCTGAGCCTGCCGAATGCCAGGAGCTGGAACCCCACCGAGGAAGACTGGAAACTGCCCGACAACTGGCAGCAGATCATCCATGAGGGCATAAAGGAACGCCTGGAGCGCTTCAGGACATTCAAGATCTTCATGGATGTGTGTGTACGCTGCGGTGCCTGTGCCGATAAATGCCATTTCTTTTTAGGCACGGGTGATCCCAAGAACATGCCCGTCCTCAGAGCGGAGCTGCTCAGATCCATTTACAGAAACGACTTCACCACTGCCGGGAAAATTCTTCAGAACATCCCCGGCGGCCAGCGCCTGGGGGGAAACCGTCCGCTGACCCTGGATGCGCTCAAGGAGATGTGGTATTACTTTTTTCAGTGCACGGAATGCCGCAGATGCTCGGTATTCTGTCCCTACGGCATCGATACGGCGGAAATCACCATCATGGCCCGGGAGCTGTTCAACCTGCTGGGCTTGAACATCGACTGGATCGCCACCCCGGTTTCCAACTGCTACACGACTGGAAACCATCTGGGGATCCAGCCCCATGCTTTCAAGGACATGCTGGAATTTTTCGTGGAAGATATTGAGGACATCACTGGTGTGGACTGCACCCCCAACTTCCAGAAAAAAGGGGCTGATATCCTTTTTATCACCCCGTCAGGCGATGTGTTTGCCGATCCCGGCACCTATACCTGCCAGGGATACCTGATCCTGTTCCAGTACCTCAAGGAGAAATACGGCCTGGACGTGACCTGGTCCACCTATGCCTCCGAAGGCGGCAACTTCGGGTTCTTCACCTCCCACGAGACCATGAAGCGGTTGAACGCCAAGATGTACTATGAAGCCAAACGCCTGGGTGTCAAATGGATCCTGGGCGGTGAGTGCGGCCACATGTGGCGGGTGATCCACCAGTACATGGATACCATGAACGGACCGGCCGATTTTCTGGAAGTCCCGGTGAACCCCATCACCGGCACCAAATTCCACAATGCCGCGTCCACCAAAATGGTGCATATCACTGAATTCACCGCCGACCTGATCAAACACAACAAGCTGGAACTGGACAAAAGCCGGAATGCCAACCGGATCCTGACCTTTCATGATTCCTGCAACCCTGCCCGGGGCATGGGACTGCTGGACGAGCCCCGGTACGTGATCAACAATGTCTGCGACAATTTCTATGAAATGCCGCCCAACACGATTCGTGAAAACACGTTCTGCTGCGGGTCCGGTGCCGGTCTCAATGCCGGAGAAAACATGGAACTTCGCATGGCCGGTGCCCTGCCCCGGGCCACGGCACTCAAGCATGTCCATGAAAAATACGGCGTCAACACCCTGGGTACCATCTGCGCCATCGACCGGGCCGCATTGTCCACATTATGTGAATACTGGGTCCCGGAAGTGGAAGTGGCCGGTATTCATGAACTGGTGGGCAATGCCCTGATTCTGCCCGGAGAAAAGGAACGAACCGAAGACCTGAGAATGGAACCGCTGCCGGGTTGCGAAGAGGAGGAATAAAATGACCAAAAACATGATCGTTACCGGACTGGCTGTGTTCGTACTGGCCGTGCTTTCCCCGTTCTGGTTCAATCTGGTGACCACCACACAGGCGGCACCGGAGCCCGAACTGCTGGGCCGGGCCAAAGAAGCCAAAAAATGTGTTCTGGACAAATATGACATGCGTGCCAACCACATGTCCCTGCTGGATGAATGGCGGGATGCCGTGGTACGGGATGCGGACCGGATTTATGTGGCAGCCAACGGCCACACATTCAACATGAGTCTGTCCACCGGAGAAAATTCCTGCCTGGGCTGCCATGAAGACAAAGCCAAATTCTGTGATGCCTGTCATACCTATACATCAGTAAATCCTTATTGCTGGGAGTGTCACACAAACCCCAAGGAGATTCAATAATGGAAAAGAGCAGAAGACGGTTTCTGAAAGTGGCCGGCATTGCCGCCATCGGGTTGGGGGCTGCTCCGGCAATGAATTTTGCAGCCAAGGACGCCCATGGCCCTGCGGCTGCATCCAAAGTTAAAAACGAAGCCGCCCTCCATGCCGAGCGCTGGGGCATGGTCATCGACATCAAAAAAATCGATGCCAAACTGGCAAAAAAAATCACCCGGGCCTGTCATGCCCATCACAATGTGCCGGATTTCACCCATGAGGTGGATGAACAGTTGTTTCCCGATACCCGGCCGGTGAACCATACACAGGAAATCAAATGGATCTGGAAGGAAAAATTCCATTATGCCTTCCCGGACAAGGAAGATGAATTTTTGAATGAAAAATTTCATCACCTGCCGTTTCTGGTATTGTGCAACCATTGCAAAAATGCGCCCTGTGTTCAGGCATGCCCCACCCAGGCCACGTTTTCCCGGGAAGACGGTATCGTGATAATGGATTATCACCGCTGTATCGGTTGCCGGTTCTGCATGGCGGCCTGTCCCTATGGATCCCGGAGTTTCAACTTCAGGGATCCCCGGCCGTTTATCGACGAGACAGACCCGGATTTTCCGACCCGGTCCAAGGGAGTGGTGGAAAAATGCAACCTGTGCGCGGAACGACTGGCCAAAGGTGAGCAGCCGCATTGTGTGGAAGCCTCTGAAGGTGCCATTGTGGTGGGGGACCTGGAAGATCCTGAATCAAACGTCAGGAAGCTTCTCAAGGAACATTATACAATCCGACGTAAACAGACCCTGGGTACGGAACCCTCTGTTTACTATATCGTTTAAGAGAGGCGCATATGCTTGAAATAGCTGTCAAAGGAAGTAGAAACTACTGGATGTGGATCATCTTTCTGCTGATCGTGATCGGAATCGGCAAAATCGCCTACCTGGATCAGTTCTTCAACGGTCTGATGATCACGGGCATGAGCCGGGATGTGTCCTGGGGATTTTATATTGCCAACTTCACCTTTCTGGTGGGTGTGGCCGCCGGGGGGGTCATGGTGGTGATTCCCTTTTATCTGCATGATTATGAAAAATTTCACCGGATCACCATCCTGGGGGAATTTCTGGCCGTAGCCAGCCTGGTCATGTGCCTGTTGTTCATCATTGTTGACTTGGGCCAGCCGGTACGTATGCTCAATGTGCTGCTGTATCCGTCTCCGAGATCCATGCTGTTTTACGACATGCTTGTGTTGAACGGATACCTGTTTTTGAATATCGTCATCGGGTGGAAAGTGCTGGAAGCGGAACGCAACCAGGTGGAACCCCCGGCATGGACCAAGCCGCTGATCTATCTGTCCATTCCCTTTGCCATCGGGATTCACACGGTCACCGCGTATCTGTACTGCGGCCTGCCGGGCAGAGGGTTCTGGCTCACCGCCATTCTGGCCCCGCGGTTTCTGGCATCCGCCTTTGCCGCAGGTCCGGCGTTTTTGATCATCTTGTGTTACATTATCCGAAAATTCACCAAATTCGATCCGGGCTGGGAAGCCATGCAGACCCTGTCCAAAATCGTGTGCTACGCCATTATCGCCAACCTGTTCTTTTTCCTGTGCGAAGTGTTTGTGGTGTATTATTCAGGCATTCCCGGACATAAAACCCATCTTCAGTACTTGCTGTTCGGATACCACGGATACAATGCCCTGGTGCCCTGGATGTGGAGCGGATTCATCCTGATGGGGGCCGGCGCGGTCATGCTGGTGATTCCGAAACTCAGAAGCAATTACGTACTGCTGCCGGTGGCCTGTGCCATGATTTTCATCGGGGCCTGGATCGACAAGGGGCTGGGCATGATTTCCGGCGGGTTTGTTCCCTCGCCGCTGCATCATGTGACCGAATACGCCCCCACGGGTCAGGAAATCATCATCACGCTAGGGGTCTATGCCGCTGGTTTTCTGGTGCTGACCATCCTGTACAAACTGGCCACCACGGTCAAGGAAGAGGTCAACGGCTGATGGTCTGTTACCGGTTGGCCTGAACATCGACAAACAGTCATGAGACTTGCAACAGGGGAGCGCCGAAACACGCTCCCCTGTTTGATTTCAACTGCCGGAGAATTCAATGCACCGGTCAGAAAACAACAGGCTTTCGGATTCGGAAGAACTTTTTCTGGAAACCTTGAAAAACCGGTTTCTATCGGCTGTTTACCGGAAAGACATCCAACAGACACGCAACGCCTATCTGCAGATTCTGGATCATGCCAGGCAGTGCCTGCCGGATCCCGGAGAAAACCGGGAAAAAATTCTCAGACAGGTCCAGACCGCCTTTCTTCGGTTTCAGGCGTTTGTCACGTCCCCCGCGGTCAACCTGTCTATACCGTTTCAGGAACTGAAAACACTGCTGTCCGACCTGGTCAAGACCCGGCGGGCCAGCATCCGTCACACCGATTTTGATAGCTGGAAGACCCGGGTGGGGCTTGACCCCTGGCAATTGGACCGGGTGTTTGAAAACGCCATCACCATCCAGCTGACGTCCGGTTGTTCCCATTTCTGCCGGAGATGCAATGAATGGGCGTTGCCCGGCATCAGAGCCCATTTTTCATTTTCAGCAGCCAGAACCATCCTGACCCGGCTTTTATCATCCGGCAATATCGACCCGGCCCTGTACGGGGCTTCCGATCCCCTGGACTGGGAGGACGGACCCCGGTCCCTGGCTGATCTGGTGATTCCCTTTGCCGAGCAGACCCGATTCAGTCTAATCACCAAGGTGCCCCGAAAAAAAAACGAGGCATTGGTTTGCCTCATTCAGCACAAAATCCCGATTTCCGTCAGCGTTACGGACAGAAACCGGGATCGGATTGCCGCCCTGGAAAAAGGTGCCGGCATTTGTCTGCAAAAACAGCATGATTCCAATGACCTGTTGATCCCAGCCGGCCTGGATGAAGATTTTACCCGGATCAAATCCTCCATCACCGATGCCTATGGCACGGAAATCACCCCGGAAGGGGTGTTCATGATCATTCCGACCTTCACCAGTGCCCTGTACCCCATGGGCCACAAAAAACTGCCGGTCACCCGGAAAACAAACCTTTTTCCAGTCAAAAAAATCGGGCGCCAGGCTTTGCTGGTGGATTATTTCAAACCCCTGGAAGTGGTGGGAAAACACAACCGGCCGTTTCATTTGACCGGTCTGCTGGACGTTCAGGTGGAAACCCTTGTTTTGGACAATGGATCCATGGATTTGTCCCCGCCGGGAATGCGGAATTTAAAGGAATATTTCACCATTTTTGAAGAACCGGCACGCCGGCGTCGGAAACAGATGACCCCGTCGGTCTTTCGTGGCTTGAAAAAACAGTTTGTTCCAGGTCAATACCAGCACCTGAATGATGCGCAGAAACGGCAATACCGGAAAAAAATCCAAGGTCACCTGGATTTCTGCAAACAACCGATAGTCCTGCGGTCCCGGATGTGCGCAGCCTCGTTTTTCCTTTGTGCCGTCACAAACTATTTGGCCGGCCAGGATACCCGAAAACAGATCATGGCCCGATTGATCCGCGAGGAAGCCCGGCTTCTGGGATCCCGATATGAATCGATCGCCTGTTTTGCGAAACCTGAACAGCTGTTTTCAGCATCAAATAATGATTTCTTCGAGATCTTTCGGTATTACGTGACCGCCCTGGTGTCCGACCGCCATCAATCAGATATCCAGCGGTTCATCACCGCCTGGCCGGCCCGTTACGACCCTGTGCTGGATCGATTTGTCAAAGGCCTTCCCTGCTGCCTTGTGTAATCACCGGCCGTATTTGAATCCGGGCTGCACCTTGATCAGCTTTTTGGTATACGGGTGTTCGGGATGCCGGATAATGTTTTCCGCCGTGTTCACCTCCACGATATGCCCTTCATGAATGACGGCGATACGGTCACACATGTATCGGGCGGCGGCCAGATTGTGGGTGATGAACAAAAAGGTCATGCCAAAGGTCTCCTTGATCTCCTGCAGCAGCTTGAACAGCTGAATGGCGATGGTGGCATCCAGCATGGAGGTGGGCTCGTCCGCCACGATGAACTGCGGTTCCAGCACAATGGCCCGGGCAATGGCCACCCGTTGTCGCTGGCCCCCGGACAGCTGGTGCGGATACCGGTGACAGAACGCTTCCCCCGGAGAAAGCCCCACCAAATCCAGTGTGTGGACCACCTTTTCCATGCGGGTGTCCCGGGTGCCGATCCCCTGAACCATCAATGGTTCCAGAACGGTTTCGGCAATGGACAGATGCGGGTTCAGGCTCTGGTAGGGGTCCTGGAAAATCATCTGAACCCGGGACCGGTAGGCTTTCAACCGGACACCTTTGAGCTGGCTGATGGGGGTTTTGTCGAAATAGATTTCTCCGGCAGTGGGCGATTCCAGCTTGGCCAGCAGCCGTCCGGTGGTGGTTTTACCGCTGCCGCTCTGCCCCACCAGCCCGAAAACCTCTCCATGCTCGATGCCCAGATCGATGCTGTTGAGCGCCAGTACCGGCTGGGAGGATCGGACAAACCATCTCTTTTTGGGCGCATAGGCTTTGGTGACCTGTTTGAGTTCCACCAGGAGCCTGTTTTTTGTATCAGTTTTTTCCATGCCCTCTCCTGATCAGTCCCGGATTGCAGCAAAATGCCTGGTGGGTGGGAGAAATCTCGATCCATTCCGGGCTCCTGCCGGCACATTTCCGGTCGCAGGACGGGCAGGCACCGGAAAACCGGCATTCATTCGTATCGGTCAACTGGTCCGGAGATTCTTTCATATCCGGCACCTTGATATCCTTGAGGTTGTCCAAAGACAGATAGGATCCCAGCAGCGTCTGTGTATAAGGGTGCCGCGGCGATTTGAACACCTCTTTTCTGGTGCCGGTTTCAACGATCTGGCCGGCATACATCACACAGATCCGCTCACACACCGACGCCACCACGGCAATGTCATGGGAAATAAAAATCAGTCCGGTCCGGGTCTTTTGCTGGACCATTTTGATCTCCCTCAGAATCTGGTCCTGCACAATGACATCCAGGGCCGTGGTGGGTTCATCTGCAATGATCAGGGCGGGATCGCAGGCCAGGGCCATGGCGATGACGGCCCGCTGCTTCATGCCCCCGGAATATTCATGGGGGTAGTTTTTCATGCGCGCCAGGGGAATATCCACCAGGTCGAACAATTGCTTCATCCGTTCAGACAGATCGGCATCCGATATATCCGGCTGATGCGTGACAATCGCTTCTTTGATCTGTTCATCCACCGGAAACACCGGGTTCAGGGCATTCATGGCCGACTGGAATATCATGGCGACTTTCGCGCCCCTCACCTGCCGCCATTGCGGCTCAGTCAATAAAACCAGATCCCTGCCCTGAAAACGGATCCGGCCCTCCAGAATCTCGGCGTTTTCCGGCAGCAGTCCCATCAGGGCCATGCCGATGGTGGTCTTGCCGCACCCGGATTCGCCCACGAATCCCAGGGAATCCCCTTCTTCCAGATCAAAGCGGATATGGTCCACCGCCTTGAGCATTCCTTTTTTGGTCTGATACCCGATGCTCAGATTCTCTACCGATAGCAATGACATGTTATCCGGACTGTCCCTCCTTTCGCAGACGGGGATCCAGCACCTCGTCCATGGCCCGTCCCAGCATATAGAACGCCAGGGTCAAAAGCGAGATGCACAGACCCGGCGGAATCAGCCAGTAAGGGGCCTGGAACATATGGCCGGACTTCCATACCCATTGAAGCATCATGCCCCAGCTCACCTGGCTGGGGTCCCCGAATCCCAGAAAGGACAGGGCCGCTTCCACCAGAATGGCGGCGGTGACCCGGAAGGTCATGTACAGAAATGCCAGGGGCAGGACATTGGGCATGATATGCCGGAAAATGATCCGGACATGGGAGGCCCCGGCCACCCGGGACGCCTCGATGAACGGCCGGTGCTTCAGCGACAGGGTCTGGGACCGGATCACCCGGGACACGGCCGGCCACCGCATGATCGCAATGATGAACACGATGATCCAGATATTGAACTGACCGAACAAGGAAGCCAGAATCAGCAGAATCACCAGGGACGGCAGCACCATGATGATGTCTGCCAGGCGCATGAGAGAGGCATCCAAAAGGCCTCCGGCATACCCGGCGATCATGCCGACAAGCGTACCGATGACGATGCTGAAAAACGCGGCGGACAGTCCCACGACAAAGGCCACCTTGGCCCCCTCCAGCAGCTGTGCCAGAATGTCCCTGCCCACGTTGTCCGTACCCAGCCAGTGAGTGAGGCTGGGACCGGTGGACAGTTTGATGTCCGGATCAATGCCGGTCATGGGATCATACATGGGATCGATAAGCGGCACGAAAAAAGACGCGATGGCCATGACCATGAACACACCCAGAATGATCACCCCGGTTTTCCCCAGAGGATTTTGAATAAAGATTTGCCAGCCTTTGTAAAACCGCAGCATAAAATATTTGTTCAGCACGGACATATCCTTTGGCTAATACGTAATCCGGGGATCCAGCCAGGCATACAGCAGGTCCACAATCAGGTTGGCGCACAGCACCACTAAAGCGATCAGCAGAAAACAGGCCTGGGCCAGGGGATAGTCATTGTTGCTCACCGCAAAGATCAGTTCCTTTCCGATGCCGGGCCAGGTGAAGATCTGTTCGGTCAGTGCCCCGCCGTTGATGGAAAAGGCCAGAGACAGACCCACCGAAGTGATCACGGGCAATGCCGCATTTCTGGCCGCATGTTTGTTGCGGATCACTTTTTCACTCAATCCCTTTGCCCGGGCTGTCAGGATATAATCCTCACTGAGCACCGACAGCATGGAGGAACGCATCAACAGCAGGTAGGATCCCAGATTGATCACAAACAGGGTCAGAAGGGGCAGCATCAAATGATGCAGCACATCCAGAATCCGGGTGATCAGGGGTGCGTTGGATATCCACAGGGCCGGGGTCAACACGCCGCCCAAAGGAAACAGGCCCCATTGAAAGCCCAGAATCCAGAGCAGCAGCAGGGCAAACCACGGAATGAACAGGGTATAACAGACCAGAGCGGATATGGACATGACATTGTCCAGCCTCGAGCCTTTGTGCCAGGCCGCGATTTTGCCGAGAAACACCCCGACGAATGCGGCCAGAACCGTTGACGTGGTGAACAGCAGAATGGTCCATTTGAGTTTGTCCCAAATGATGGTTTCCACCGGCTCCCCGTAATGAAAAGATACCCCTAAATGCCCTGTGAAGAAATTTTTCACATAGATCAGATACTGTTCCCACATGGGCCGGTCCAGACCCATCTGCTGAATCAGGTGCGCCATGTCCTCCGGCGTGAGCATGGGATCCACCATTTTGGAGATGGGATCTCCCGGAGACAGCCGGAACAGAAAAAAAAGTGCCGTAAGAATCACAAAAAAAATGATTCCGACCTCCACCAGCTTCAACAGGATATAACCAGGCTTTGCCATGTTATCTCAACCGCTTTCCTGATTCCCTATTTCACGGGCTGAACCATGCATAGAGACCAGATGTTGCCAATACCGTCCACCCGTTCCACCCAGCCGCCAAACCGTTTGTTCACGGTGGCCTCGATGATATGGGGATTGTAGAGCGGATAGTACGGCACATCCTCCATAAGCATGGTCTGCATCTCGAAAATCATCTGTTTGCGGGCCTGGACATCCACGGTGGTCTTCTGCATTTCCGCCAGTTTGTCGAACTCCGGATTCCGGTATCCGCTCATGTTCCAGTCCCTGGGGTTGTCGTTTTTGGATGAAAAAAAGGAGGCCAGATACCCTGGATCCAGATCCAGTTTGCCATATCCCAACACAAACGCATCAAAATCATGTTTGCCTTTGACGGTTTCCAGCAGGGAATTGAATGCCATGGGCCTGGCAAAGGCGTTCATGCCCAGCTGCCTGAGCCATTCCTGAATCATGGTACCGGCAAAGGCCCGTTTCGGATCGTAATCCGCCGGCGGGGTCAGAATCACGAACTTATCCATTTTCTCTCCGGAAGGCAGCAGAATATCCGACGGCTTTGTCAGGCTGCCGTCAGGTGCCACCGGAGGGATCTCCCAGGAATAACCGGCATCTGAAAGCATCTGAAAAGCAGCCTTGATACGGGTTTCCTTATCCATGCCCTCCCCGTACTTTCTCACATCCGGGTTGTGCCAGAAATGGTTTCCGGCCGGCACGATGGAATGCATGGGATTGCCGTGATTCTGAAGAATCCGGTCCAGAATGAATGCCTTGTCCACCACCGTGGCTATGGCCTGGCGAAGCACCTTGTCGTTGAACGGCGCTTTTCGCAGGTTGAATCCCAGATAATACAGCGCGCTTTTTTTGTTGTAATGCAGGTCAACAGCTGAATCTTTTTCCAGATCCTTGAGATACCCTGGCTGGATATCCCACCAGTAGTAATCGATATCCCCTTTTTTCAAAGCCAGAATCGCCACATCCGATGTGCCGTAGATATTGAACAGCACATGGTCCACATACGGCCCGAGGGTCAGGTTGCCGATGGTCTGGCCCCGGCCGAAGAAATGAGGGTTTCTGACCATGTGAATATAGGCGCCTTTCTTGTATTCCTGCAGCATGAACGGGCCGGTACCCAATGGTTTTTCTATCTGATAATCCTGTAGATACCGCAACGGCTTTTCCGTGGCCAGGGCATCCTTGCACACCTGTTCCCACTCTTTTTTCGACACCATGGGCGCGGTCATGACCCGGGGCAGAAACACAGCGGACGGCTCTTTCAAATGAAACACCACGGTATGGTCGTCCGGGGCTTCGGCTTTCTCGATGACCTGCCAGTGACTGTGGTACCTGGGAATCCTGAAATCGGAAAACAGCTGACGGGTGAACAGGACATCCTGGCTGGTGAAATCAGACCCATCCGACCATTTGGCTTTCCTGAGCTTGACGGTGTACGTCAATTCCTTTTCATTGAACACCGCATCCTCTTGTGCCAGCCAGGGAATCATCTCCAGGGTCTCGGGATGTCGACGAAACAACGGTTGATAGATCTGGGACAAAATATTGCGGGAGTTGGCATCGGTTCCCAGCCACAGGTTCAACGACCTGGGTTCCTCGGGCAATCCGATTTTCAAATATGGGGATTCTTTTGACTGACTGCATGAAAACAGGCCGACAATGCCCAGACCCAGCATGGCAAGTGTCACCAGAACCAGACAAAGGGGTGATGTCAGGTCACACGATTTTCTAAATAACTTGCTTGTGTTTTTTTGGATTCGCCCCACTGATTTTCTCCTCTATAAAATTTACCACATCTATTTCCAGTTTCTGATTGTTGAACCGGTTGATCCGGGGGATGCCTCCCGGGCTGACACAGTTGATTTCAACCAGTTTGTCTCCGATGATGTCAATGCCCACAAAATACAGACCGTCCTGCCTGAGTTTGGGTTTGATGCGCCGGCAGATCTCTTTCTGGGCCGGGGTGATCTCATGTTTGAACGCCAGGGCACCGGCATGGACATTGGTCCGGAAATCACCGGAAATCGATTTTCTGCCCATGGCACCCAGGATCTCTCCGTCCAGCAGCAGTATCCGGACATCACCCAGTTCCTTGACCTGTTTGAGATACTCCTGCACCATGATGGGCTGTCGCTCCGGATAGGGTTTTCCCGCCCTGACATAATAATTGATCAAAGAGTTGAGGTTTTCCTGGTCCTGGTTGCTGACCTTGATCACGCCGTGTCCCCCATGGCCGTAAAGGGGTTTGATCACCATGGCCCCCCCGAAATCGTCGATGATTTTTTTCAACCGGCTGGGGTCTCTGGACACATGGGTTTCAGGGATGATCTCCGGAAAATTAAGGATATAGGCCTTGCTGCAGCAGCTGAGCTGGCCCAGGGTGTTGTTCACCATGAACACCTGATCGCTCACCGGACCCAGAAACTCCAACGCCTCATGGTTGAGCGGGGGATCTTTTCTCAAAAAAAGCACATCCAGATCGGTGACGGTTTCAAATATCAGCTCTTCCCGGTTCAGGCAGCAGATCAGATCGGCCCAGTAATCGGTCAGGTTCTGATCTCTGGGCACGGAAATATGGCGCATCCTGGCCACCACCTCGTTTTTCCGGACATAGATGTCATGGGGTTCGAGAAAAAACACTTCATGGCCCCGCTGATTGCACTCATACATGATCTGGGCCGTGGTATCCCAGACCGGATCTATCTGGCGCAGATCATCCATCAAAAAAGCGATATCCATGATATCTGTTTAACACCTCCACACCCCTGAGATTTTCCCGATTACAGAATCAGCAATCTTTTATTTGTAGGACATGGCGGCGAAATTGTCAAACTCTTACATAAATTTTCCAATTGGTGTATTCTTTCAGATTACAGACACCGTCAACTGAAAATCATAAAGGAAAGATATTGTGAAAGACACCCTGTTCATTCAATTTTACGGCCGGACCGGCAGCGGATGGTTTGATCTGTGCAACGGATTTTCAGATACCTGGGACCTGTGTAAAAGCAAAGGCGATTTTTTGTGGATACCCCTGGAACAGGATCCGGATCAATGGTACGACGAGGCAGCCTATCCACCAATTCCCCTTCCCATCAAAAAAGGGACGGTTCATGTCAGTGCCAGTTATGTGAACCATCTGTACCAGGCATGCCTGTGGGCAGAAACATACCCTGATGTGCAGGTGGTCGTGGGCGGTCCGGTGGCATCGGAACGGCACACTGGAAAACCCGGCTGGCAGTCGGTACACTTCAAGGTGGAAAAACCGTTGCCTTCGAATCTGACCCTGACCGGTCAGAGTGTGGAACAATTTTTCGAGGTCCCGGAATTTTCAGGAAAATGGCGTCTGGAGCTGCCGCAGCAGATTCCAGACGGCGGGCGTATTTATTATTCCTATACCCTTGAAAATCAGTGCTACTGGAAAAAATGTCCGTTTTGTTCCATTGCTCAGCACTCTGCAAACCATTTCAGAAAAAGGCCGGCCCTGGATCTGGCATTTAAAGAAGTGGACTACAAAGGACATAAAATCGTAAGACTCAATACCGGGTCCATGACGCCGGAACATATCCGGCAGCTGCTGCCCATGCTGCCTGTCAGACCGGATATGGAATACCGGTTCTTCATGCGGGCCGCCGCAGCGGAAACCCGGGCCATGAAAGATGCCGTGGCCCGGATGGAGGGTCATATTCCCGACTGCACCCTGGGGTTCGGCATCGAGTTTCCTTCTGACCGCATGTGGCGCTATCTGAACAAGGGTACCCGCATGGAGGAGGTGGTAAAAACCCTTGAATTCTGCACCGAAACCGGTTTCAAGGTCAACGCCAATGTCATTTTGGGATGGAACAACCTGGTGGATCAGGATATCCAGGATCTGGAAGGCTTCATGCACCGGCTTTCCGGAAAAACCGTCACCACCCTTCAGCTGCGCTGGTTGTTTGCGCACCCCTACACCCCGATCTACGACACGTATGACGGTGTTGAAAACAGTATCCGGCTGGGGCCTTTCAACTGCGGATTTCATGTCACCGTTCCAGACCACCAGATGGCATTGAACCTGACGGCCGCGGAAATCATCAAAGAGATATGCGACAAAAAAGGCATACAGCTTCAGGGATACAAAAACCTGAAAAAAGGCTTGACATCGGGCTAAGCTGAAGATCATTCTTGACAATACCTAAAAATTATCATTGGATACTTGGTATGACAACAGGTCATGCGTTGACACACGCATTCAGGTCACCCTTATTTCAGGATTATCCATCATGAAAAACAAACGGTTACCGATGACGTTCTTTCTTTCTCACGTAAAAACAGGCTGGCGGGTTTCCTGGCTCATAGGGGCCGTTCTGATCTGCATGGCTTCCACCGGGCTGGCCCGGGAAAAAAAGATCACCAATCATCTGGGCATGACATTCATCCGTGTGGCACCCGGCACTTTTGAGATGGGAAGCCCGGATAATGAGGCCCACCGGAAAAGCAATGAAGCGCAGCATCGGGTTGAAATCAGCAAACCGATTTATCTCCAGGAGACCGAGGTCACCCTGGAACAATGGCGGGCCGTCATGGGAAAGGCCTTCTTTCTGAAAAAAAAAGGCGGCCCACGGACTCCGGTGACCCGGGTGTCGTTCTATGATTGCCAGAAATTCATCAGAAAATTAAATCAAATGGATACGGCCCGGTACCGGCTGCCATCTGAAAAAGAATGGGAATATGCCTGCCGGGCCGGAACCACCACACCCTACAGCTGGGGGAACGAACCGGACTGCAGCCTGGCCATGTTCGGCAATACCCCGAAACGGCACGGGGAATGCTGTTCCTATTACCGGTCCATCGGCCTGCCCGTGAACGGTCCGGCCCCGGTCGCATCTTTCCCCCCCAACCCGTGGGGATTTTACGACATGCACGGCAATGTCTGGGAATGGTGCCAGGATGAATACACCGACGACATCAGGGAACCCGGCGTGAACACCTATGATCTGTTTTCCAGCAGGCCCAGGGTGCGCCGGGGCGGCAGCTGGTACCTTTACGGCAGATATATGCGCAGTGCCAACCGGACCTATGCCCATCCCGGCGCCAGATTTCAAACTACCGGATTCCGGCTGGTTATCGAGGCCGATTGATGCGTGCCGGACTGTTACGCTTTCTCAAAATCTATGAAGAAGAGATCAGCCTGTTTCTCTGGACGGCAGCCCTGCTGTTCATTATCCGAAGTTCGGGCATCATCCTGAACAATTACGCGGAAACCGCTTTTTTGAAACGGTACGGTGTGGAATTCATGCCCGTGGTCAACATGATCAATGCCGTGGCCACATTTTTCATCACCGGGTTTCTGGCCATGTTTTTGAACAAGACCTCCGGGGCCCGGCTCCTGTATTATATTTTTATCTTTTCGGGAGTCATCGTCACCGTCATCCGCCTGCTCATTCCTTTCGGCTTCGAGCTGCTGTATCCTTTGCTGTTCATGCTCAAAAGCCAGTTCGAACTGCTCCAGGCCCTGCTGTTCTGGAACATGTGCAACGATCTGTTCAACACCCGCCAGTCCAAGCGGCTGTTTCCGCTTCTCACCGCCGGCGGCGTCATCGGGCTCATACTGGGCAGTTTCGGGACCCCGTATTTTGCAAGGCTGTTCAGCCTGGATAACCTGTTGTACCTGTATCTGATCACCACCATCATGGGGGCCCTGTTGATCCAGGCCATGGGAAGAAGCTACGCCACGCTGATTTACACGGAAAAAACAGGGACATCCGCCGAAAAGAGACCCCCAATGATGGAAGAGATCAAACGGGTCTATCCGCTGGTCAAGGATTCCATCCTGGTCAAGATCGTTCTGGTCCTGACATTCATGCCCAATGTGGTGATCCCCATCATGAACTACCAGTTCAACTATGCCGTTAACGAGCAGTTTGCATCTGAAACCGCAATGATCGAATTTTTCGGGTATTTCCGGGGCATATTGAATATTGTCAGCTTATTCATTTTGTTGTTTGTGGGAAGAATTTACGGCAAATGGGGGCTGCCGGTGGCGCTCATGTTTCATCCCTTCAACTATATGGTGGCGTTTTTCGCTTTTCTGTTCCGATTTGATGTTTTTTCAGCCATATATGCCAGGATGTCCACCAACATCATCCGCACCACCATCAACATGCCGGCCAACGGCATTCTCATCGGCCTGTTTCCCGAATCCTACCGGAATATGATCCGGCCGTTTCTGCGGGGAACGGTGGTCCGGATAGCCCTTTTCACAGGATCTTCACTGATACTTCTGTCAACGCCTTTATTCCATCCCCGGTATCTGACCCTGGTAGCCCTGCCGTTCATGATCGCCTGGGTGGCGGCCCCGTTTGTGCTCAAATCCAATTACTCAAAAATTCTGCTGGATCTGATCTCCAAAAACATGCTGGATATCAAATCCATGGATCAAAAGGAACTGGGACAGATCTTCAACCAGGAAAAAACCCTGTCCAGCCTGGAAACCTCTTTTCTGTCCGCCCGGGGGCAAGATGCGGTCTGGTATGCAAAACTGCTGAAAAATTTTTCACCCACCCGGCTGGATGAATTGATTATCCAAACCCTGGAAAACCAGGACGAGACCACCCAGGTCACACTCATCAAACTACTCACACCTGAATCCGTTCCCCGGGCGGCCCGGGACTTGATATCCCTCTTGTCCCCGGACCGGCCCGAAACCACCATTGCCATTCTCAAACTCGCCCATCAGCATTGCGTCGACACAGGAGATCATCCGGACGTATCCCGGTTTCTCACAAGTGAACACCCCGTGATTCGGGGCTTTGCCGGAGCCTGTACTTACGGCGACCAGCCAGAGAAACTCGAACAGCTCATCACTGAATGGCTGTCGGAAAAAAATCCGGCATTTCGCCAGTCCGGGATTATCTGCGCCGGACTGAGCCGTAATAAACAATGGATTCCCAGGCTCAAAAATCTGCTCAAAACCCCAGAAATCGACCCTGTTATTCCGGATATCATCATTGCCCTGTCCCGCCTGGAAGCGGATGAGATCAATGCCTTGGCAAGCGATTACCTGACCCATGCCCGGGCCGATGTCCGCATGGCCTCACTGGACGCACTGTCCATTGTCGATGACCAGACCCTGCAGAAAACCGTGATGCTGATCGGGGATTCATCCGACAACATTCATGACTTTGCCAAGGAAAAAATCCGGACCGCCGACTATCAGAATCACCGGCTGCTGGTGGAATCTCTGGGGCTGCCCTCCACGCGGATCCGCCGTGGCCTGTTTGATCTGCTGGACACCCTTGACATCAAAGAGTTTGATGTGTTGATGTTTGCCAAAAAAAACCTGGAAAAATCCTATGGGTATCTGGCCATGGCGGCGTCCCTGGAAAATCTGCCCCGGGGCCCCATGCAGAACCTGGCCGTAATCCACCTGACAGAAAAAAAGGAACAGATCCTGGAAAACATCATCCGGGTTCTGGCCATTCATGATCAGACCGGCAGGCTGCGGAGGGCCTGGCAGGGAATATTTTCCGCAGACAAGCGGCAACGGGCCAATGCCATTGAACTGCTCAACGATATCCTGGACAGAAAAACCTTCAACACCATGCTGCCGCTTCTGGAAAGCCCCAATACCGCAACCGCTTTGGCAGATGGTGGAAAACTGGTTAAAATCTCCAAATTTTCTTCGGACGGCAAAGACGCGGCATCAGCACTTCTGTCCTCTCCGGACTGGGTGGATGTAATCTTAGGACTGGGGCTGATCGCAGAAGTCCATGCCCTGCACCCGGTATCGGATTGGGTAAAAGAACTCAAACAATCCGACAACCCGAATATTTCAAAGGAAGTCCACATGCTCCTGAAAAAAACCAACGCAACTTCGGATACAAATGTCCCTGAAAAACTGTCCCTGGGGGAAAAAATCCTTCTATTGAAAGAAATCGACATCTTTTCCGGATTGAGTGCCTCGGAGCTGGCGGCCATCGCCTCGGCGACCGAAGAGATGAAACTGGCCAAAGATGAGGATGTCATCAAGCAGAACAGCATCGGGGAAACCGTCTATCTGATTGTCGACGGACGGGTATCGGTGATCATGGAAAAAGAGGACGGTGTCCAGGCGGTCATCGATCAAATGGATCCCGGCGCCGCCTTCGGCGAGATGGCTTTGATCGACGATTCCCCCAGGTCCGCCACCATCCGGACCGTCGCCCCTTGCCGGTTTCTGATGCTTCACAAACAGGAGTTCAAGGAAACCGCCATGGAATTCCCCCGGATTGCACTGCAGATCTGTTCGGTTTTAAGCCAGCGCATCCGGCATCTGCATTCCCTGGTTCAGGAAAAAAAACTATGAGCCTCACCGGTCCGGTGGATTCAGCAGCCTGACAATGGTATCGGCCAGATCATCCCGTCCCTGCTCTCTGAGCAACGGAACCAGGGGCCGGTAAAACGGGGGCCTCACCCGGACGGTGATGTCGAATTGTGAAATATCTTCGGAAGTGATTTCATCGGCCTCAAACGCCCGGGTTTTATGCAGCAGCCCCAGTGCCGTCAGCTCGGTCATGGTGCGCACGCATTTTTCACATCTGCCGCAATTGAGCTGATCCGGCACATTGGCCAGGCAGACCCGGAAGTTTTGAAATGCCGTGTCCCACTGAGACACGATTTTAATTTTCTCAAGACGCGACAGTTCATAATCCCGGTGCCTGATTCTCACGGCATAGCTGGAATATTCCGGATCCAGCAGCGGATGAGACCCGCAGGGATGCAGATTGGGAATATCATAGGAAGAGCCGATGAACATCAGATCAACCCGGTCACTGAACCCATGGGCCATGGCGGCCAGGACCGCGCCGAAAAAACTGTTCAGCCACAGATCCCGTTCATCGCACAGATGGCGGATATTGGTATACACCGGCACCAGCGACACCCCGGCATCGTCCGTGATCCGGGAAATGGCGGTGACGGCCCGGTCGAACACGTGCAGTTTGGCGCCCCGTTCGCTCACCCCGCCGATATCGAATCCATGTAGAAAAAAACCGTCCCGGACATGGGCCGGATGGGTGACCGGATAATTCAACCGGTTCAGGCGCAGGGCCGCCAGGGAATCCATGCCGCCGGACATCACCATGCCGGTTCTGCCGGGATGGACCGGAACCCGGTGGGCAACGGAAACGGATTCCACCGGAATCGGGACATAGCGTCCGTTTGTCCAGTGGGCCAGAATATGCATGGCCACATTCACACCCTCCTTGAGAAACGGACATACCGGCCCGTCCACAAACACCCGCTTTTCCCCCAGGTGCAGGGCCGGCAGCAGGCATCCCGCCAGAAACGCGTCCGGGTTGGCACCAAACCCCCGGGCATGGTCATCCGGGGTTTTGATGAATATGGTTTTTTCAGGCAGATCATTGTCTTCAAATATGACCCGGGCCGAGGCAACAGCAAAACCTTCATCATGCTTCAAATGAATCTGGGTGATTTTCATGGATGAATCTCTTTTTTTTTATCCTTATGTCTGCCGGGTTCATGAATGGCGGGCGGGCCGTTTTCACCCTGTCTGAACCAACGGGTTCGACCCGGTCCCGGCGGCGGCGAAATCAATGATTTTCATGGCGATGTCGATGCCGGTGGCCGCT